>DUGO01000106.1 GCA_013331375.1 Candidatus Methanoperedentaceae archaeon
GCCGCTGTTGCAGCGCAGTTTACTGATATGCTTCAGTGAGCGCGCTTCGCATGCGCCTTTTTTACCTCTTCCTCAGCCGCAAGCATGCCGGGCTTGAACTCGTCATATATCTTCTGTATGTTCTCAAGCGCGCGTTCAAGCCTCTTTTTAAGTACAAGGAGTTCCTGGGACGTCAGTTTATAGTCCGGCGTGCTGCCAATCCATAGCTGCTCCACATCTATCAGTGCATTTAGCGCGGACTTTGTCCTGTTGACGCTGGCTTCGGTCATGCTCTCAGGATTGGCGCAGGGGGAAATAAAGATAGGTGTAGTTACACGCTTTGCCCATCTTTTTTCGTCCCGCAGGTGTACAGCACGCCCACGTCAAGCCAGATACCGTCACTCATCCTCAGGGCTTCGACCTCGTCTATGTGCTCGCGCCTGAAACGCTCCCTGTCCTCAGCAGAAAGCTGGCTTACCATCCTGCGAAATCCCCCGTTCCAGACGACATCCCACCACTGCCCTGCATTTTCCAGGTGATAGCCCACGTTTTTCCGGGTGACTGTGATGTGCGTGAGCCCTGCCTTTTCGAAAAGCTGCCTGCAGCCCTCCTCGGATGCTATGCGTCTCCAGGTTTGTGGAGGCATCTGTACGCCGTATGCCCCAAGTCGCTCGAACAGCATCTCCTTCATCGGGGAAAAATAATCCTCCTGGAAGTTGGATATCATGACTTTGCCCTCATTCCTGACTGCAGAGGCTATGCGCGAGAGCTGGCTCTCCATGTCCTCCACAAAAAATATGCCGAACGCACAGACTGCGACGTCGAAGGAAGCTTCCGGTAGCTTCATGTCTTGCATGTCCCGCGCAAGGAACCTGACATTTCGTATGCCGAGAGAAGCCGCGNNTCCTGCAGTCACGCGCCCGATCGGGAGCGCCCTGGCTATAGCCAGCGCAGCGTGCCCTGTCCCGCATGCGACATCAAGCACATGCTCGCTGCCCTGCAGTTTGAGCAGTACAGCCATATGCTCTGCGCTCGCCTTGAAGAAGCGGAGAGCCTCGCAGTCATACCTGCCTGCGACCGTATCGAAGGTCTCTTTCAATATCACCCAGCGGTGCTCCTCGTCCATGCACATCCATCCTTGTTAAAATCGATATCTTATCTTCTTCGCATCAGAATAACAAGCAAAATTGCCGCAATCGCGAATGGCGCGCCTTCTCCCGGCACGCTTACCTCTTCCGCGGCGGCGGGCTGCGTCGGCACAGCAGTCGCGCTTTCGTTGATGACTGGGGTCCGTCCATGCTCATTGAGCATGGTCATGATGTTTGCAAGCATCTTTGCATACCCGTACTCCTCAACCTTCTGGAAAGTGTTGGCTGGAGAGGTCTCTGCGAACTCATAAGAGCTTACAGCCAGTGTAGGCTCAGTCCCGCTGTTCCTGGCATTTCCTATCGCAATCCCGGCAGCCTCCTTTGAATACCGTATCTTCTTCTCCTCGTCGGGTTCTCCCATGAGAGCAATAGCTGTGCTGGCTGCCACTATTGCGCGCAGCGAGTCGTAGATAGCCCCCGTATAGTAATGCTTTTTCATCTGGATTCGGGCACGTGAAATGTGTTCATCAGCCCCTGTTATGACGTGCACATCACCGCTCTCCAAGAGCAGCGACTCCGAGTACGTAACTATCGACTGCGCCTGGCTGAGGTAATATCCCGCGCGGTCTGCAAGTGTCTCCTCATCGACCACGGGAGCCCCCGGGTCTGCAAGAGAGAGCCACCATCTGGCGCTGCGTGCCCGCTCATTCGCCTGCGCCATGAGTGAGATGTAGTCCGTGATTTCGGATTTATTCATACCCTCCTTAAGCATGGACCCTGCCTCGGTTATCCTCGACTCTGCAGCACCCGTGGAGCTCACATCCCCATAGCCCTTCGCCTTGAAATCCGCTATCATCAGCTCAGTGTCATTGATAGTCCTGCCGACTTCGTCCGTCAGGTTACTCATATACTGCTGCCTGTCTTTCGAACTGTCGTAACCTGCAGACCATATGATGCTCCTCAATTCTATCATCGACTGGAAATAAACCGAGGTGGCAGCATAATACTTTTTTTCACCATAAAGGGTGCGCGCTCTCTGAATGAGCTCTGAAGCCCTGCCAAGCGAGCCGGGTGCAACCTTCTCAGCATCACGGTACATCATCTGTGATTCGTTCTGGAGCTTGACTGCCAGCGGTCTTAGCTTGTTCTGGTATTCTACCGTGACCACCGCACCCCTTAAAGAGGGTTTTGCCAGTTCCCGCCCCGTGAACTCAGATACCGCCTCACGCACGTTGCCCACCTCTTTTACGTTAACGCCCAGGTCCCTGCCCATGTCAACAAGGTCAATGGTTGTCTGTTCCTGCTCGATGAAAGTGTAGGGCCAGCCCTTGCTCCGTACAGTCTTTGTCCCGAGCACGGTCCTCTGTCCTTCAGGCAAAAGGAAAGTGGTCGTATTACCTGCAGCCGCAGCCTGGAGCTTTGATGGTATGCCTCCAACAGGACCTATAGACTCATCGGGATTTATAGTACCTGTCATCACGATATCACCTTTCAGGGTCCAGTTGTTCATTGCAGCTATCGTTGCAACCGTAAGAGCCCCGCCGGCTGAAGGACCCCCGATTATAGGCGACGGTACGTCTATGATATAATAAAAATCATAATTCCTCTGGTCAACTTCCATCACATCCGAGGCTACCATTGCTGCTATTCTCGCGGAGCCCTGCAGGTCGACCTGTGTGTACGGTCGCGTGTCCACAAAAACATGCCCGGTCCCGTTTGTCACCAGCACCACGGCTTCAAGCAGCGCTCCCTCCTCCGGACCCCCATCCGGACCTGAGACAGCCACAATGGGTATCCGTACCCCCTCATCCAGCTCTATTGCAGTTGCGGATTGCGCCAGAAATAGCACAAGCAACAGGCAGACCCACCGCATAGTTTTCAATATGGTACGTATGGTATAAATAGTTAGACTCAGATTGGATTCCTGTGATGGACCCATATACGGTACCCTATAAAGGGATATACGCTGTATGCAATAAGGACGATACGATTGCAGAGATTATCGAGCAGTCAAGCTGCTACGGGGGCTCAGCCTGGTCAAGGCTCCACTACTCAAAGAGCCCGCTCGTGCTCCGCAGCAGGTCTGTCGGTGACATGTTCAGGTACACTGTCAGGACAGGCTCGGCAAATTTTGAGCTGAAGCCGTCGTACAGCCCTGCAGGGATTGAATCTGTCACTGTGAAGAGGGATGAGGTGGAAATCACGTATGCCGGGCTTGGCGGCGGAGGGGTCGGTGCGACTACATGCAGGGCAAATGCGGGCGGGGTGCTGAGGTGCAGCATTTCAGATAGCGGTGGCGGGAAGATGGCAAGGGGGACAATCGTCGTCCCGAGGCGCGAGCGCGTGATAATCGGGGTGGATGATACCGACTCAAAGGAAGTTGGCGCGACCTGGTCAATGATGCACAATGTGGCTTCTGCGGTTGACAGCGAAGCTGCAAAATATATCTCGCACGCGCTTGTCCAGCTATACCCGGTAAAAGCCAGGACCCAGAACTGTGTCTCAACTGTAGTCGAGTTTGCCTGCGTCAGGGGGGCAAAAAAAGACCTTGTCGAGAAGGTCAGGGGACTCGTGCTCAAATACAGCGTATCCAAAAACACTGGCATGGCTGTACTCTCGGATTTTGAGGCTGATTATCTTTTAGATTATAGCCGCATGGTAAGAACCGGAGAAGTCTCAAAGGAGCTCGCACTTGAAACCGCCCTCAGGCATGGGGTTGAGGTGGTACTGGAGNNTCCTACTGGAGGGCAACGGGATAATCGGTGCAGTTGCCGCCCTGCCGTGGTTCGGTAAATCGGACGAGTCTCCTGTGGCGCAGGCTCAGAGCACGAACAGGGTGAACAATATATAGGATATTGTCAGCATCACGATCGAATGCTTGAGACCTGAGAGCACGCTGCCCTCACCCATGACACCTGCAATCATGCCTGAGCACACTCCCTGCAGCGCGGCAGCGTGGAAGAACAGCACATTGAACGCATCCAGTTTTGCACGTGTGAACCCACCGAGAGCCACTGCACCGCTGCCGCTGGTCGCGCTTATTTTCTCACCGGCTTTCACCATCTCTTCAAGGAACGTTGTAGATATTATGTAAATTATGCCTATGAACACAAGGAACGAAATGTAAATAATTATTACGTAAATGAACATGTTGATTTTACG
>DUGO01000127.1 GCA_013331375.1 Candidatus Methanoperedentaceae archaeon
AGAGATGGCAAAGGGCAAGACACTTGAAGAGGCGATGAAGATAACGCGGAAGGACGTGGCTGACTCCCTCGACGGTCTGCCGCCTGTGAAAATGCACTGCTCCAACCTGGCAGCGGACGGTCTGCATGCTGCCATAGAGGATTACCTATCTAAAAAGGGAAAGACGGAAGGGCAGACCGCAGGTAAGACGGAAGGGGAGGCGGAAGAGAAGAGCGGTGAACAAAAGGATTGACGCTTACATAAACTTTATCTTATCCCCTTATATAGGTACAGGAAAATGCAGCTTGAAAAATTAAGACACGGGACCGAGCTCTTGAAGCGCGGGTTCGCAAAAATGCAGAAGGGCGGGGTGATAATGGATGTCACGTCGCCGGAAGAGGCTGTTATAGCAGAGAAAGCGGGGGCTGTCGCAGTGATGGCACTGCACGCCGTGCCTGCTGACATACGCAGGGCGGGCGGAGTGGCACGCATGGCAGACCCTAAAGTCATTGAAGATATCATTGATGCTGTGACCATTCCCGTAATGGCGAAGGCGCGTATCGGGCACTTTGTGGAGGCGCAGATACTCGAAGCCATCGGTGTGGACATGATCGACGAGTCCGAGGTACTGACGCCTGCTGATGAGGCGTACCACATCGACAAGACCAAGTTCACGGTGCCCTTCGTCTGCGGTGCTCGCGACCTGGGCGAGGCGATGCGCAGGATTAACGAGGGGGCTGCGATGATAAGAACAAAGGGCGAGGCAGGTACGGGCGATGTCAAAGAGGCAGTCCGTCACATGCGCCAGATAACGGGTGTCATCCGGGAGCTCAAAGGCAAGAGCCGGGAAGAGCTGGCACTGGCAGCCCGCAAGATAGAAGCCCCTGCCGAGCTTGTGGCAGAGACCGCGGAACTGCAGAGGCTGCCCGTCGTCAATTTCGCGGCGGGAGGCATAGCAACGCCTGCGGATGCCGCACTCATGATGCAGCTTGGCGCAGACGGGGTGTTCGTGGGCTCAGGTATCTTCAAGGCAGAGAATCCGGCGATAATGGCTGCCGCCATAGTCGAAGCTGTGAATAACTATGACAATCCGCATGTGCTTGCCGGGATATCAAAAGGTCTTGGCGGCGCGATGAGAGGCATAGATATAAGAACCTTAGCGCAGCAGGAAGTGCTCCAGACAAGAGGCTGGTAATGGAGATTGGCGGCTTATAGGCGTGATGGCTTACGGCAGGCAGCCTGGCGCCACATTTTTATATCATGGCAATCAGAACTTTGAAGGGGATTTTGATGCACGAATGCGACATGTGCGAGTACAGGGGCTTCAGTCCTATGGACTTCCGCAGCCCTTGCTCGAACTGCCAAGACATGTTCGATACTGAGGATAGCGAAGAGATGGAACCCTGAGCTATGCGGATAGGCGTGATTGCAATCCAGGGGGACGTGGAGGAGCACATAGCGTCGTTCAGGAAAGCTCTCGGCGAGCGGAGGGAGCGCGGGCAGGTCATCCGGATAGACCGGAAAGGTGTCATCCCGTCATGCGATGCCGTCGTGATTCCGGGCGGAGAGAGCACGACCATCGGGAGGCTGCTTGAGCGTGAAGGCATCGCTGATGAGATAAGGGGCAGCAGGGATGTACCCATATTTGCCACCTGCGCAGGTCTTGTGCTGCTCGCAAAGCACGGTGATGAGCAGGTCATGCGCACGGGACAGCCGCTTCTCGGGCTCATGGACATAACAGTGAACAGGAACGCATTCGGCAGGCAGCGCGAATCCTTCGAGGCTGAGCTTTCGCTGTCGTTCCTTGACAGACCATACAATGCAGTGTTCATCCGCGCACCTGCGATTACTGAAGCTGGCAGCCGCGTCGAGGTGCTGGGGACATATGATAATCTCATTGTTGCAGCCAGGCAGGGAAAAATGCTTGCGCTGGCGTTCCACCCCGAGCTGACGGATGACACGCGCATCCACCACTATTTCCTTGACATCATTTGATGGATGCGAAGCCGCATCCCTGCAGCAACCAGTATCCCGAGGGCTGCCAGTGCAAGCTCATGACCCGGGGCTGCCATAGGGGCAAACACCCCTGAGCCTGTGACATTCGCATAGACGAAATTATTGCCCACATCCACGCCGTTCGTCCCTCCCCACATTGACCATGAGGCGCCGTCGTACCTCCACATGCGCAGCCCAGACTCATTGATGCCCGCGACCTCTGCATCAGTGTAATGCACATAGAAGTACAGGTATGATGCATTGATGCCAAGGGCGGTCACATTCACATACTTGTTGAGGCTGCGCCGCCCTGAAGGTGGAGGCGCGGGAGACGATGCGGATTTCACACTGATATCATTCCCGAAGAGCGATACGACCGGGTCTATGAACAGGTATTCAATCCTGTTTGAACTGCCAATGGAGTCCTTTATCTGGATATCCTGATACGTATTCAGCCGCGCAGTATTGTTCATGAACCTGTTGCTGGTAGTGCCGACAAGCATTGTGCCATTCCCATTGCGGTCAATGTTATTGCCCGTGAACCAGTTGTAGTTCGAGTTCCTGAGGATAAGCCCGTTCGCGTTGTGCGTGATTACGTTGTATGTGAGATTGTTCTTGCTTGATGATACGAGTTCGACCCCTGTATCCCTGTTGTTGCTTGCAGTGATGTTATTAACTGTGCTGTTGGTGGAAAGGAAAAGACTCATGCCTGTGCTCAGGTTGGTGAGGTAGATATTCCTGAGCGTGACATTGTTCGTGAAATTCGTGGAAATGCCTGTCAGGAAGCTACCTGCACCGTCGATGGCATAACCCCTGCCGTCAAGTATGACATCGCTTGCTGTAATTGTGATGCACGGCGTCATGAGCGAGCTGTTGGGGAGCCTTATGCTCCGGTTCAGCACATATTCCCCCGGGGATGCAATCGTTGTGCAGTCGCCGATGTCTGTTGCAGCGCTGCCTCCGCCAGAAAGCCAGGGGAGCAAAATCAGGATGATAATGAATCTGTTCAAGCTGATATTCGACCCGATGATGGGCATACCATAACCTCCATATCCGACAATCCCGGAAATTCCCAATAACTGATAAAGGTGCTCCCGCTGTATATAAAATCTTCGATTCTGCCGATTATGACCTGAGATCATCCAGAAAGTATGATATACTTCGCGGATTCTTAAGAGTAGATAAAAAAGGTGAATTCCATGTTCCAGCAGCGAGTCGCCATCCTTGTGGATGGTCAAAACATCTATCTCTCGGCAAAGGCAAGAGGCGCAAAGCCCAACTATGAGGCTATAATAGACTTAATGAAGGAAAGGGAAGTCGTCAGAGCCATCATCTACAACGTCTCTCCTGTGGGTGTTGACCAGTCCAAGTTCATCCATGCGGTCGGGCTGCTCGGCTATGAAGTGAAGTCCAAGGAGCCGCGGAGGCTTCCGGACGGCTCGCTCAAGGCTGACTGGGACATGCAGATAGCCATTGATGCGCTCGCGCTTGCAGGAAA
>DUGO01000232.1 GCA_013331375.1 Candidatus Methanoperedentaceae archaeon
GCGAAGCTTCGGGCGCTGCTCATGCAGATTACGCCGAAAAAGAAGGATATAAGCATACGGAGGCTATGAAAGTATCCCTGCTGTTCAGCGGCGGGAAAGACAGCTCTCTCAGCGCACTGCTGCTTGAGCCCTTCTTCGATGTGGAGCTTGTAACGTGCACGTTCGGGCTGACCGAAGCATGGAGATCCGCGCATGAGGCGGCTTCTATGCTGGGTTTCGCCCACAGGGTCGTCGCGCTTCCGCATGAAATCCTGGACGGGTGCACGGCTATGCTGCTTGAGGACGGGTTCCCGCACAACGCAATAAAGTTCGTGCACTATAGGGCAGTGGAGCACCTGGTGAAGAACGGGGCAAAGCTGGTGGCTGACGGTACCAGGCTCAACGATCGGGTGCCCAAGCTCACATATGATGAGCTGCAAAGCCTCGAATACAGGTACGGCTCGTGCATAATACGCCCTCTCATGGGCTACAGCAAGCCCGCAGTGATGGCGCTTGTGCGCAGGTACTTCGAAATTGAAGAGAACGAAAGTGATATGATAGATAAAGCTGATTACGAGACAGAAATAAGGCATGTAATCCGGGAGAGATACGGCAGTGAGAAGGTACGCGAGCTTTTCCCGCACCATACCCAATCACGCGTGATACTGAGAAAAAGGTGAGATAACCATGACAATAAAGACTATGAGCAAGAAGAACCGCCTGGCAAAGAAGACCAACCAGAACAGGCGCGTACCCGGCTGGGTGGTAATCAAGACCAAGCGAAATGTTTCGACACATCCGGGACGCCGGCACTGGAGAAGGTCCACGCTTAAAGTGTAAATGGTGACGCTTATGGCAGATGAGAAAGAAGCAACTGTATCAGAGGAACGGATATATACGATACCGCTCAACGATGCCAGGAAGGCATCACGCTGGGAGAGGAGCAAAAGGGCGACAAGCGAGGTCAGGGCATTCCTTGCAAAGCACATGAAGGTGGCTACCGATAGCGTAAGGCTCAACAGCAAGATCTCGGAGACCATCTGGGAGAGGGGTGCGATGAAGCCGCCATCGTCTGTCAGGGTGAAAGTGATGAAGTTCAAGGACGGTGTCGTCGAGGCGGAGTTAGCTGAGTAGATGGAGCGCAGGGTAACTATAAACGGCAGCACTGTAGTCGGGATTTTTGCCGCATCCACGGATGAGTTAGTGCTGGTCCCGCAAGACATCGACGATGCCGCCTGCTCCCTCCTTTCTGAATCCCTGGGCGCAAGCACCACGAAAACGCTCATAAACGGCAGCAGCGTGCTCGGGGCGCTCGTCAGGGGAAATTCGCACGGTTTTGTCGTGACCAGGCACGCGCTTGACGAGGAGCTTGATGAGATGCGCAGGTACACGAGTGTGGAGCGCCTGCCGAGTTCTATGACAGCGGTAGGTAACATAGTGCTTGCCAATGACAGCGCTGCGCTTGTGAATCCTGACCTGACTGAAAAGGCAGTTGAAGTCATAGCCAGGGCGCTTGGTGTGGAGGTGTACAGGGGCACGATAGGCGGCTTGAAGACCGTGGGCATGGCTGGNNAAATTTCGGCTCGCCGCTTGTCGGTTCAGGCATCCTTGCCAACAGCAGGGGATATGTGGCTGGGAAGGATACTACGGGACCTGAGCTCGGGAGGATCGAAGATGCGCTCGGTTACAGCTGATTGCGTTGGGCTTTTCGCCCTGCTGCTGTGTAGTCCTGCTGCCAAAACATTCATTTACCATAAGTGCATAGTGAGCAAAACCCTATGTGAGGGTCGCGTCGGGTATAATCCGGGGCTAAACCTCGTTGGAGGAAAATAAATGGCTGATAAGGAAGAAGCAAAAGAGGCGCCGAAGAAGCAGAAAGACAAGGCGGCGCCTGTAAAGGATGAGAAGAAGGACCTGGTAGATAAGACTCAGGGCAAGGAAAAAGAGAAAGAAAAAGACAAAAAGAAGGACCTCAAGAAAGAAGGGAAGAAAGAGGAAAAGAAGGAGCATAAAGAGCCCAAAAGACCGAAAGACGACAAGGGCGCTGAGATAAGGCATATTATACGCATAGCTGACACCGATATCGACGGAACAAAGAGTGTCCAGTATGCGCTTACAGGCATACCGGGTATAAGCAGGCGGACTGCAAAGATAATCGCAGAGACCGCAGGTCTGGACTGCACCGCAACGATGGGCTACCTGACGGAGCCTGACATCGATAAAATAAAAAGTACCATCAGTGGGATAGATACTGTTTTACCTGCCTGGATGCTGAACAGGCAGAATGACCTGTTGACCGGGGATGACAGGCACGTTTACGGCACTGATGTCCTGATAACGGTTAAGGATGACATCAATCTGATGAAAAAGATTCGCTCCTACAAGGGCGTCAGGCATGAGCGCGGTCTCAAGGTCCGCGGGCAGAGAACACGCTCAACAGGGCGCAAGGGCAGGACGGTCGGTGTCCAGAGAATGGCTACGATAGCAGCAAAGAAGGAAGAGGCGGCAGCTGCGCAGGCTGAGAAGGGTGTGCCTGGAGCAAAGGCTCCTGCGGCTCCGGCTGCGGCGGCAGCCAAGGGTGCTCCTGCAGCGGCACCAGCCAAGCCGGGGGCAAAAGCGGCGGCTCCTGCAGCGACTGAAAAGAAACCACAGGAGGCGAAGAAGTAAATGGGCTACCCTGGCAAGAACAGAAAGAGCTATGATACGCCCAAGCATCCGTGGCAGGCGGGGCGCATTGCTGAAGAGCTTGAGCTTGTGAAGTCATACGGTCTTCGCAACAAGAGAGAGGTCTGGAAGACCGAAAGCAAGCTTAGAAAATACAGGAGAATGGCAAGGGAGATCCTGGCTGAGACTGCAAAAGGCGAACTGACAGGTCATATCAAGAAGGAGTCTGAGGACATCATGAACAGGCTGAAGAGCATCGGGCTGCTCGGCGAGAGCGCGGTGCTCGACGACATCCTCTCACTCGATTCGGGTAAGATTCTTGAGAGGCGGCTCCAGACGCAGGTGTACCGGCAGGGACTTGCGAATACTATCAAGCAGGCACGCCAGTTCATAGTACACGGGCACATCACAGTTTCAGGTTACAAAGTCACCGTGCCCAGCTATCTCGTATCAAAGCAGGAAGAGCTCCAGCTCGGGTACTACACAGGCTCTCCACTGAAGAGCGAATCGCATCCTTCAAGACCTGTACAGGTGATAGCTGAAAAGGCTGCTCTGCAGCAGGTACCGCAGGCACAGTCGCCGGAACCCGCGCAGGATGTTAAGCAGGAGGCTAAATAATCATGGCAGAAGGAAAATGGGGCATAGCCCATATACAGGCGTCGTTCAACAACACTATAATAACTGTGACCGACCTAACGGGTGCCGAGACCATAGCCAAGATAAGCGGCGGCATGGTGACCAAGGCAGACAGGGAGGAGAGTTCACCGTATACTGCGATGCAGATGGCGAACCTGCTCGCTGAAAAGCTGAGAGACAAGGGCATCACAAACATCCATGTGAAGGTACGGGCGCCCGGAGGGAACAAGCAGAGGAACCCGGGACCGGGTGCACAGGCTGCTATTCGCGCTTTTTCACGCGCTGGCATACGAATTGGGCGCATAGAGGACGTAACACCTATCCCGCACGACGGCACGCGACCAAAAGGCGGGAAGCGCGGCAGACGGGTGTAGAATGGATATTGACGTTCTTGAGCTTTCAGACAGGAATGCGCGGTTCATACTGTCCGGTGTGACACCCGCATTCGCAAATGCCATCCGGCGCAGCATACTGGCTGAAGTGCCGGTGATGGCTATCGACGATGTGAACATCTACGATAACACGTCTGTGCTCTTCGACGAGATGCTCGTGCTGCGGCTTGCGATGATACCGATAAAGACCGACCTTGAGTCATACGTGCTGCCGTCAGAATGTACGTGTGCGGGTGTTGGCTGTCCCAGGTGCCAGCTTTCGATGAAGCTGAGCGCGGAGGGACCGAAAATGGTCTATTCGAAGGACCTCGTATCTGCTGACCCCAAGGTTGGTCCAGTAGATGACAACATCCCGATTGTAGAGCTCAAAGGCAAGCAGAAGCTGATTATCGAAGCCATCGCACGACTGGGATTAGGCAGGGACCACTCAAAGTGGCAGGCAGGTGTTGCCTGCGGGTATAAGAACATGCCGAAAATCGTGGTCACGAATTGCGATGCCTGCGGGAGCTGCGTGACCGAGTGCCCTAAAGGGATACTGAAGCTTTCCGGTAACAAGGTCACAGTGACTGATGAGCTGTCATGCACAGCATGCAGTCTCTGTGAGGAAGCGTGCGAGATACACGGCATTGAAATCAGGGATGTGCCGGATTCGTTCGTGTTCACGTTCGAGACGAGCGGCTCACTGTCTGCGAAAGAGCTCGTGCTGAAGGCGATAGACAGTATCGAGAGTCGGGCGGATTCCG
>DUGO01000164.1 GCA_013331375.1 Candidatus Methanoperedentaceae archaeon
TGCTCAAATAATGAACAGCAAAAGCATAGGGCTTGAAACTTCATGCGATGTGCTCATACCCCCTGCGATAAAAGCAGAGGTCGGAGCTGATGCGATTGCGATGATACGCAAATCAGGGATGCTGAATAAAGAGTATGCGCTCGCAACAGACTACGGCACCAACGCTGAGATTGTACTGAAAGCTGGAAATAATTTATTTGCCGGGTCTGCTGCAGCAGGTCCTGCTATCGAGGGACAGCATATCGCATTCGGAATGCTTGCATCGCAGGGGGCGATTGCTGACATGGAATATGACTGGGGATGGAAAGCTCTTGTACTTGATGAGACATTAGCCCTGCAGGGCGGGGATACTGTGGACATGACCTCAGGCAAAGTGCTGAGAACAGGCAGGATGCGTGCGAAAGGAATCACGGGGACAGGAGTGATTGCATTAATTTCAACAGGACTGGCTTCAGGATACATCAGTCCCCCAAAAATCAACATGCCGTCAGGGAAATTGTATCTTCAGGACGGCATAGAGTTCACGGAGGCAGACCTGCTTGAGGCAGGGAAAGCCTTCGGTGCCATAAAGGCGGGGCAGAAGACTCTGGCTGAACATGCCGGCATAGCCCTTGGGGACATACCAGCATGTTATATGGCAGGCGCTGCCGGAAGCTGTGCCGACCCTGTGAAAGCCAGGGATGTGGGGCTAATACCAGCAGGTACTGAGCTTGTTTACCAGATTGGGAATACATCTCTCGGGCTTGCAGTTGACCTCGTGCTCGGGGATGCGAAGCTTTGGGAGCTGCAGGAAATAGCAGATAATACACTACATGTGGCATTTTCAAGCAGTGATATATTTAAGAGAAACTACATCCGGGAGCTTGCCTTCTGGTCTGAGGGGGCGAAATACCCTGAAGAGAGAAAGAGTAATGCCTTGAAGATTGTGAAAAGTGCCGGGAACGGCACTCAGCGTCAGATAGCTCTTGACCCGACCTATCACATCCCGCTACAGAACTGCAATGCATGCGTGGATTGCGTTAAGAAATGCCCTGAAGGTGCGCTTGAGCTGAAAGAACGCTATTTTCAGCTCGACCTCAGGAAATGCCAGGGAGTCTCCTGCCTGATATGCGAGCAAGCATGCAAAGAGTTCAGGTTAGCCGAACGTGGAGAGGTTGAAACTATCACAAAAAGCCGAATCTAATCGGCATCTTTTGCCGTAACGCCGCAATATACTATTTTAAAATCCAAAAAAAACAGGGATGCTTCGAGAGAATCTTATGCTCAGGGGAAATTCTGCATGTCCTGGCTGCCAGGCTAACCTTGCGCTCAGACATGTCCTCAGGGCTTGCGGTGCTGATACCATATTGATTTTAACGCCGGGCTGCTCGGCAGCGTGCCAGGGGATATATCCGGATACCTGCATCAACGTTCCCGTGCTGAACACGGCATTCGCAGCAGGCGCGAGCACAGCTATCGGGGTCGCTGCATCCACGGATTCCAATGTGGTAGTATATGCCGGGGATGGCGCTACTGCAGACATAGGTCTTGCAAGCCTTTCTTTCGCTCTTGAATACAACACCGATTTTCTATATATTTGCTATGACAACGAGGCATACGGTAATACGGGAGCACAGCGCTCCGGCACAACGCCTTATGGCGCGCGCACGACCACGACCCCTGGAGGCAAAAGGCAGCATAAGAAGGATATAGACAGTATAGTGTGCGCGCATCAAATCCCTTATATGGCGACTGCAGCCGCAGCCTATCCGGATGACCTGTACAGGAAGGTAAAAAAAGCACTTTCGTATAAAGGTTCAAAGTTCATCCACGTGCTTACACCCTGCCCGACCCTCTGGGGTTTTCCTCAAGAGAAGTCTGCATATATTGGCAAGCTCGCAATAAAAACAGGTGCCTGGGTATTGTATGAAAAAGATTCAGGCAAGATTTCGATATCGCTATGGAGCAAAAATATACTGGATAAGTATCTGCCTCTGGAAGATTATCTGAAAGCCCAGTCCCGTTTTTCAGGTATCAGTGACAAAGATATCCTTGAGTTGAAGCGAAACATGAACGAGAGCGTAAAGCGCCTGGTGCAAGAATGAAGCTTATCGCGACCGGGAATGAGGCAGTGGCATATGCAGTTCTCGATGCATCGCCGGATTTTATAGCAGCATACCCCATAACGCCCCAGACCACTATCGTAGAAGCACTTGCAAAGTTCAAAGAATCCGGAAAGTTGAAGGCAACATATATACCGGTCGAAAGCGAGCATTCGGCTCTCTCGGCATGTATCGGAGCAGGCTCGATGGGTAAAAGGACATTTACAGCAACATCAAGTCAGGGGTTGCTGTATATGGCTGAGATGCTGCACTGGGCTTCAAATGCCAGGCTGCCCATAGTCATGGCGAACGTGAACCGTGCACTTGCACCCGGATGGAACCTCTGGGCAGACCTGAGCGACTCATTATCTCAGAGGGATGCAGGATGGCTGCAGCTCTATGTGTCCACAGTGCAGGAAGCCTATGACACGATTCTCATGGCTTACAGGATTTCAGAAGACCCAAATGTCTTGCTGCCTGTGATGGTGAACCTGGAAGGGTTTGTACTGAGCCATTCGGCGCAACCGCTTGAGACGCTTGAGGGATGCTATCTTGAGCCGCTCGATCTGCCCCACAGGCTTGATACAGGGACTCCCCATACGCTCGGGAATGTGGCATCGCCTAACGATTATTTCAAGCTCAGGCGGGATGCTGAAAATGCGGCAAGAAAGTCGGCAAAGGTGACCAGAAAAGCTGAGAAGGAATTGTTTGAGCTTACTGGCAGAGCCTACAGACCTGTAATGGAATATAGATGCGACGATGCAGACGTGATTATTGCTGCGATGGGCGTATTTGCCAGGGAAGCCGAGGCTGCATGCGATATTCTTCGCGATAAAGGGGTGAAGGTGGGTGTAGCCCGCGTGCGCCAGTTCAGACCTTTTCCCGAATTTGATTTTGATGGGAGGCTCATCGTCATCGACAGGGATTATTCCTACGGATGCGGCGGGATACTTGCGCAGGAGATTAGAGCCAGGACCGGAAAGCCTGTGTACAGCGTTATCGCAGGGCTCGGGGGGCAGGACATGACGTATAAGGATTTTGTCAAAATTGTTATCGAGAGCAGGGAAGAAGGTGAGAGGTGGTGGGGAATTGATTGAAATCAGATTTCATGCACGAGGGGGTCAGGGAGCTGTTACTGCTGCAAGGCTGCTCGCACAGGCTGCTTTCATGGAAGGAAAACACAGTACAGCGATACCATTTTTCGGGGCTGAGCGCAGGGGCGCTCCTGTGGTGAGCTTTTGCAGGGTCTCCGATGAGCCTATCAAAATCTCAAGCGCGGTTTGCGAACCTGATTTTGTTGTGGTATTTGATGCGCGCCTGATAAATGCTGATGTAATCAAAGGACTTAAGAAAGATGGAACTGTGATAATCAACTCGCAGGTAAAGGTGAATGGATTTATTTCAGTGGATGCTTCAGGAATCGCAAGGTCTCTGGGACTTGTCAGGGATAATATTCCCATGGTCAACACTGCAATGCTTGGTGCGCTTGCGCGATTCGAAATCGTGTCCCTGAAAAGCGTTAAATCTGCGATAAAAGAGACGTTTGACGAAAGGAATGCAATAGCTGCCGAGCAGGTTTACAGGGAGATAATTTTATGATGCCATACCCGCGACTGGCATAAAAACGCTAAATTTAAATACCAATCCCAGTCATTATAATGAAAATTAGTTAAGTTTCTCCCAATTGTGGAGGCGATGCATGGGAAATCAGGGCAAAGTGATATTGATCTTGCCATTTCTTGCGATTGCAGTCACTCTTTTCACAACTGTGGCATCATCTGCCATTTCACTTAACTTCGGAGAAACCATTTCAGGTTCCATTGATCCAGCCGGTGAGATAGACACTTATACGTTTTCCACCACAGCAGATGACAGGATTCTCATAAGAGTGGTTTCTCTGACGCCTGAATTCAGTCCGGTTATCGTTTTGCGCGGATTAAACGGAACCGAGATCAAACGTGCAAGTGGATTCAGGGCTTTTGATCTCTTTATAGAGCAGGTCTTACCAAGCACCGGAACTTACACAGTTCAGGTCTACTCGGGCGGAACTGCGAAAGGAAATTATAGCTTATACGCATCATCCCTGCTGGCTCCTCAGTCCACAGTCGCTCCCAGAACCACGTCACCGGCGCCAGCCAAAACGCAAGGTCAAAATACAACTGCTCCAATCCGAGAAATTCCCAGCCTGATAATTCCAGCAGCCACTGCGGGCATAATAACATTACTCGTAGGTATAATGAGTACTTTCTTTGAGGAATCTTTACTTCATGGATTGAGCGTTATCTGGGAAAAAATCGATAAAGTGCTCAGGAAATTTCTCGGGATAGGAGGGAAATACACATGGGAAGATCTGGAAAAAAAATTTTTGGCAGGAGAAAATGTCGAAATACCTGAAAATAATCTATGGATTGCTATCGGGGGTGTTATAATATTTCTTGCTTTTTTGATAGAATTAACTCTATATTCTCATGAGACCCCGTATGATGCGAGTTCGCCCATTTTTATAGTCTCACTAGCATTTTTTGTGATGCTTGCAGAAATTGGTCATGACCTGGTGGCAAGATTCTCATTACAGAGCATGGGGGGAAAGAAATTGATGGAGCTTTCTTTATTGGGATCAGTCGTCACTATTCTTACAGGGATTATGGGATTTGTTGTAACTGCTGTCTTAAGCTCAAAGGTGTTACGTAAATCTGAGAATATAATGCAAGAAGCTGTGGTCACGTTATCCGGCTCGATATTCAATCTGCTGGTCGGGATGCTGGTGCTGCTCGTGACCCTTGTTTTAAATATTAAATGGCTCGCCCTTGCGGGTGCGATGCCAAATCTGGCATATGCAACATTCAGCCTTCTTCCATTTTATCCGTTTGAAGGAAAAGCGGTGATAAAAGGAAGTATATGGCTCTGGGGACTGATGTTTTTCGTGTCAATGATGCTCTATATCTATGTGATACTACTGTAGCAACCTATGCCCACACATGCTCCCTCTTATCCACCACCCTCTTCGCCTTGTGTGTGGCTCTCGGCAGCGTATTTGGTGAAAGCACATTAATTTTCGCGCCGATGCCGAGGCGTGCTTTTATATCTTTTCCGATGAGTTCCTGCACCTCCACTTCAGACCTGTCTTTTCCCTCGACCTCTATCGTTATCGTATCAAGATGCTTTTCACGGTCAACGATTATCCTGTATTCACCCGTAAGATAGGACTTCTCGCGCACTATTGCCTCGATGTCGCTCGGGAATACGTTCACTCCCTTGATTATAAGCATGTCATCGATTCTCCCGTGGATTCCGAGAAGGCGCAGATGCGTGCGCCCGCAGGCGCATTTTTCATCAGTGTACGAGACGATGTCGCCTGTCCTGAATCTTATAAGGGGACGCGCCCTTTTCTTTAACGTGGTGAGCACAAGCTCTCCGCGCTCACCCTCACCCACAGGCTCGCCATTCTTATCAATGACCTCGACCAGCATGTGGTCTTCGGCGATGTGCAGACCCGATTTTTCTGAGCACTCCCCTGCGCATGCACCGAATATATCGCTAAGACCATAGAAATCGTACAACTGCGCACCCCACAGCTCTTCTATCTTCTGCCGCGTCTCAGGTATTGAACCTCCCGGCTCTCCTGCCACGAATATCTTTTTTATGTTCAGGTCAGAGGCCGGGCTGATACCCTCGATTATCGCGGTCTCGCCCAGGTACCATGCATACGAGGGCGTTGTCCAGATGGCGGTGGGCTGGAACTGCTTCAAGATGGCAAGCAGCCGCTCGGAAGGAACAGTGCCTGCATGAATGGATAACGCACCCAGCTTTTGCGCTCCGAGGACGCAGGGTCCGCCAACAAACAGTGAGAAGTTGAGCGCATGGCAGTACCTGTCCTCAGGACGAAGCCCGGTTGACCAGAACAGCCGCGCCTCGTAGTCAATCCATTCTTCAAAATCCTGAGCTGTAAATGGGGACGCTGTGGGCGAACCTGTAGAGCCGCTGGACGCTGCTATATAGACTATGTCCCGTTCAGGCACTGAAACCATATCCCCGAAAGGGGGAGCCGCCTCCTGGCGCTCACGGAGCATCTGCTTTGTGGTAAACGGGATTTTTCTAATATCGTCAATTGACCTGAGACGAACACCCTTCAAAACACCATGATAGTAAGGCGAATTCTTAAATGCATGTGCCAACTCTGCCCTGAGCAGTTTTAACTGAAATGCGTTCAATCGCTCTCTGGGCAGCGTTTCTATCTTCTTATCCCAGTAAACCGTTTCCTTCATCGCACCACCTTTTTATTTTCTGATTTTCGTATAAGGACCTCGTAAACACCGCCTTTTTCGGTTTCCTCCAGGATCTGGTTGCTCTGGCTCCTCGCCCAGGAAACAACATTGTCGAATGACAGCGGGTCCTTAATTCGTATGCGCACCGTCTCTCCCTCCTCCATTTCGCTGACCTCTTTCTTTACGACCAAGAGCGGATAGGGGCAGACTTTTTCTCCCACATCGATTACCCGTTCAATCATACCTTCTGCCACCTCAGGCAATAGCTCTGGACCCTGTCAAAAACGAACATAATGCTCACAACAGCAAACCCGAGAAAGAGCATCCCTGCAAGCAGCTTATCATAGTTTGCAAACTGGTGCTCGTACTCTATGTACCAGCCCAGACCCGAGTTCGTGCCTATCATCTCAGCCACGGTGAGCGTAATAAAAGACAGTATCAATGCTATCAACGCACCTGAAAAAATCGTGGGGAGCGCAGCCGGCAGTACAACGCGTCGCATCAGCTCGAGGTTGCCCAATCCCAGGGTCCTTGCAGAGTTGATGAGTCTTGGCTCGATGTTGAATACGCCATACACCGTAGCTACAAATATAGGCCAGAATGCGCCTATGAAGATTACAAAAACCGATGCGGCTTTAAAGCTGGGAAGCAGGACTATGGAATAGGGTAGATATACGGTCGGCGGTATCGGGGAGACGGCTTTGGCAAAAGGGTATGCTGCATTGAACAGCCGTTTTTTCCACCCGGTGATAAGACCCAGCGGTATTGCAGTAATCACTGCGAGCAGGTAGCCTGCCGCAAGCAGGGTAATAGAGCTGACCAGACCGTCTAACAGGATATCAATATCCTTAAAAAGGGCAAGGAAAACCCTTGCGGGTGATGGGAATAAGAATGGGTCAAGGACAGCAAGTTTTGCGAATACCAGCTCGGAAAACATCAGTGCAATAAAAATCAATAGTCCGACATCGTTTACTTTCTGGACCGGACTTATGCCTGAAAATTTGGGAAAATTCGCCAGTAACACCACGATCATCAGGACAAAAAGCACAGACAGATACGGATTTTTATCCGCAACCTGCTGCTTTTCCGCATCAGGTAGAAAGTAAGCGACAAGCAACAGAAGTATTGTTAACAGTATAAGGATTATCCCGGTCCTATTCATGTGCACCTTCCGGGACAAATGATGATTGACGACTCAGCGATTCCAGCATCTCCTCCTGCAGCAGATTCAACAGGTTCGCCCTCATCCCTGTGTACCCGCTATCTGAAATCAATGTCGTGCGGCATCTCGGGCGCGGGAATCCCACTTCGACTATCTCTTTTATCCGTCCGGGTGAGGGAGTCATCACCACAATCCTGTCAGAGAGCAAAAGAGCCTCATCCACATCATGTGTCACGAAGACCACTGTTTTCCTTTCCCTGCTCCACAAATGCAAAAGGAGATTCTGCAGGTATATGCGGTTGAGCGCGTCCAGCGCTCCGAATGGCTCGTCCATCAGGAAAGCAACCGGATTCATGGCGAACAGCCGTGCAATCGCAACTCGCTGGCGCATGCCGCCCGACAAAGTCGCGGGATAATTTTTCGCAAAACCGGATAATCCGACCATGTCCAGATACTTTGCAGCAGAGTTCGCATTCCCGTTTTTGTTGCGCAGTACGAACCTGATATTGTCCAGTACCGTCATCCACGGGAACAGCGAGTAATCCTGGAAGACCACACCCCTGTCGGGTCCCGGAGAGCGTATTATCTTCCCGTTCACGAGCACGCTGCCGTTGGTCGGGAACTTCAACCCTGCTATCAGGTCTATAATCGTGCTTTTCCCGCAACCCGAAGGTCCGATGAGGGTGACAAACTCACCCTCACCGATATCCAGATTGATATCCTCGAGTGCCGCTACTGCCGTCCCTTTGCCTCCATATACCATCGTTACGTCTTTGAGCTCGATGCGTGCCATACCTATTCATTCAGCCGCCTGTACTCAGCCTCAAGCTGCGTATAGAAGCTCTCATTCGGATTTTCCCTGGCAAGCTCGTCGAGTGACTGCTTATACACCGAGGTATCAATATACTGGTTTATGTCCAGCGTCGAGTTGATGTACCCTATCTTGTTCATCATTTCCCAGAATCTCACTATGCCTTTCCTGTTCGGGTCGGGCGAGGCAAAGAAGTGGTCAGTATAGACCGAGCTCTTTATCAGCTCTTTATCGATTTTCACGTACTTTGCAATCGCGTCAACGCTTCCGGTCTGGTTTGTCTTGAAGAACTTGTATGCTTTTATCAGCGCTTTCTCATACTTTACATACGTATCCCTGTCATTTGCCAGGGTCTCCTTATCAAGCGTCACGCGGCAGCATGGATGGTCAGGGAAATACTCGTCAGAGTATCTGACGACCACAAGTCCCTGGGCTTCTGCCATGTCCTGGTACGGCAGCCAGACGACTCCAGCGTCAACCTTGTCAGTCTTAACGGCTTCAAGCACTGCAGCGGGCGATTTCAGCTCTTCGATCTTCAGGTCCGTCTGCCAGTTGATGCCTGCGTCGTACAATGCGCCTCTCCAGACAGCATCCCCTGTTGCCATCCTGACGGTTGCCACCGTCTTGTTCCTGAAGTTCTTTATATCCTTGAACTGCCCGGCTTTCTCAGGCTTTGCAATTACGCCTGCCCCTTCGCTCATCAATCCGCCTATTAACACGAAGGGCGTGCCTTTTGATATGAATACCTGTGGCGCAGCAGTGCCCATGGCTATCAGGTCAAGCTTTTTCGCCAGCAGGGCATTGTGCCCTTCTGCAGAGTTACTGAACTCGAACAGCTCAACATGCAGGTTCTGCTCAGTGAAATATCCCTGTTCCTGTGCTATGAACTCAAGCGCATGTCCTGAGGTTGGCAGGTACCCCAATCTCAGGTGCTTCGGGGCTTGAGCTGTGGCTGCCTGTGCTGGCGCCGTTTTGGCTTTAGTATCATCTTTTCCCGTGCAGCCGGACAGGAATAAACCTCCCGCCAGCAATATCAGTACGAACAGAGCAAACAGTTTTTTCTTTACAATCATAAAAATTCTCCGTTGAACTCCCTAATCAGACCATACTAAAATATACATAGAGAAACAAGCCAAAATTACCTGGAGTGTTACGATTCTGTATCTTTTCAGGCAAATGTGATGTGTGGAATTATCGATTTTGCCCGGGTTTCAGTTCGTGGGGTGTAAACCGTCCAATATCCTCACGACCGCATTCGGGTCTTGCGCATATATCAGATCCCTCTGCTTCGCGAACGCAGCATCGCATGCGCCCCCTCCCACGATGAAAGGGATGTCGATATTCTCTTTTTTCAACATGTCTGAAGAAACAAGAAAAGCGCTTCGCGTTGATGTCATTAGCGATGAGCCTATTAAGGCTAAAGGCTTATGTTTTTTAACTGCATCAATGATGAGCACCGGGTCCACTGAAGTTCCAAGATCGATCACCCTGTAGCCATTTGCTTCCACGATAGCCGCGACAATGTTCTTGCCTATGTCGTGTAAGTCCCCGTCTGCCGTGTGGATGAGCACAATTCCTTTCCTTTTCAGGACATCAAGCCTGCTGCCGCACTCCTCCATACCTGCATAGAGCGCCTTTGAAGCTAACAGAATCTCAGGAACGTACGCCTGCCTGTGATTATAAAGGGTGGAAATTGCGTCCATTCCTTTTAGCAGCCCTTCAATCGCGATAGTGAGAGCATCTATCCCTGCGACCATAGCGCTTTTTACCGCACTTTTTGTCTCTTCCACTTTCCCATCCGCAACCTGCCTTGCTATGGATTTTAGAGGCTCATTTTCCGGCAGCAGTCCTTCGAGGTCCGGCTTTTGCCTTTCTTCTATCTTATGCGAAACCGGAGCTGACTGACCCAGCTTAATTATCTCCATCACCTCCCCTGCATCCTGCCTGTAGCGCCTGCCGACGATTCCCCCGAGAGTGAGCGGTCTCATGCTTCCATCCCTATTGCAAGTCCACGCCCGAACTCACGAATCAGTTCATCCGGTGTTTTCGCCAGGCGGTATTTTTCAGCTGCAATGACCAGCGCCCTTATGTTTTCAAGCGGCGTCATTGGCGAGAGCGTGCATCCTGATGAAAGTATATCGACGCCATCATGCATGCATTTGATAGCTTCTTCTGTCACTCTATCACGGGTTCCCTGAAGCATGGTTGCAACGGGTGCCACATTGCCTATGAGAGAAATGTCATCGCCAAGAATCCGTTTTGCTGCCATGACATCAACTTTTTCCTCGAACGAATACGCGTCAAAACCCGTTTCTCTTATGTGAGGCAACAGCTCTTTCGTGTTTCCGCAGATGTGCAGCACCATGGGTGCGCGTGAGGTGTCAGCCGTATCTTTATGGTAGGGGAACACAAATTCTCTGTAATACTCCCCGCTTAACAGGTCACCGGAAGATGTCGGGTCAGATACGATTAGCGTTTCTGCGCCGTGCTGGACAAAAGCGGCAACCAGCTCCTTTGTAACTTCACATGCAAGCTCGACGGACTGGTGCACATATTCCGGTCTTGTCTTTATCCATGAGATAAAATTGCTCACACCAAAGACATGACCTGCGATCGTGAAAGGTCCTGTCACTTTTGCGTTTATGGGGATTTCATCTCCCAGATGCTCCTGCAGGATTTCAAGGGCTTCCAGCACAACCGGAATCCTCCCCCTCTCCAGGAGGTCATCCGGCATCTCAAAGTCCGCAGGACCGGCGAAGGCTGGCTTTTTTACTGAAGGGGTTCGATTCACTGTGCCCTGGTCAAGCTCACAGCCGAGGGCTTCTGCCTCCAGCGAGAGACAGAAGGGGATGGTCGTAGATGGCATTCGAGTCAGCTCCCACGGCATGGCAGCAAGCTTCGCCATAAGCTGGGGGTCGCTGTGTGCCTTCGGCCATGGAGCCTTTGCCTTTTCCATCATATCCACGGTTACGGAAACTACAGGTATCCATGCGGGAATCCTGTCAACCCTGCCTCCGAGCAGAGCTGAGATTATTCTTTTTTTCGTGTTCATGGTGAAAGCAGTCTCCTGTAATAGAAGCTGGTGCCGTGCAGCACGGCGGCAGGATTATGGCATGTTATCCTGTCTTTGGATATCAGGACGGTGACAGGTGCCTTTGACTGCCTTATGAATAATGAATCATGACCCACGCAGAGACCGACGAGTATGTTCAGCTCGCTTCCCTCGTTATCCAGCATCTTTGCCTGAGCCACAGGGTTGCATATCGGCTCAAAAGTGCCGGGTCTCGCCTTTTCGCTGTCCAGAAGCCCGATTTCTTCTTTTGGTACTGCGCCGCTCTTGCAGCAGACTGAAACCACATCAAAGCCTTTCGCCTCAAGTATTCTTGTGAGTATGCGCGACTCAGCGATGAGCCCGATGCAGGCTGCAATCCCCAGCTTTTTATAACCCATCTCACGTGCAAAGTCTATAGTATCTTCAACCCGCGTCCATTTCATGTAGCTTCTACCCTCCGTGCGGGCGGCTGCTATCGCCATTTTTCGGATTTCCTGGTTCTCCCTGTACAACTTCAAGGCTGCATTCAATGCTTTTTTGCGGGTTTTTGTCGGGCAAAACGACGGTCCCGTTTCAGGAGCATCACTCCAGCATGCCTGGATTGTACATTTACTGCATTCCAAGGTCAAATCTGACATTCAAATTCCCAGAGCCTTTCTTTTTTCATCGACATTACCTTCCGGTGCCTGCTGCACACCTGTCATTCATCGCAAAATCCAGTACTCTCCCCTGCTCGTTTATCCTGGTTATCTTTGAATCCTGACCTCCGATATCTGTGATCGTCCTCGCATCCGGGAATAACGAATAGCTGCCCCGCGAATGCGCTGCAATCTCGCTGACGGTTTCATCTGCGCTGAAGGATACCCAGCCGTAGCCTGTAGCTACTACCCTTTTGATATCCCCTCTGCTCCTCGCAAGCACCTGCTCAAGCACAGCTTCGCC
>DUGO01000166.1 GCA_013331375.1 Candidatus Methanoperedentaceae archaeon
TGTGATTGACGAGGATATGCCGCGCTCGACAGGCAAGATACTCGACGAGAATGGATATGATGTGTTAGATGTAAGAGATTATGGGCTTCGCGGGAAAGCGGATGAAGAAATTTATGATTTTGCTCAAAGAGAGAAAGCAGTGATCCTAACCGGCGATAGAGATTTTGGAAATATTCTGAGATTTCCGCCTGGCAATCATTTCGGAATTGTAGTGGCGCACTTTCCAAATGAAATGCCAACTATTGAGATGAACCGTTATCTTCTGGAGAGATTGAATGAGCTAACAGAAGATGATTTCAAGGGGAATGTGATAATCATAGAAACCAATAAAGTTCGAATCCGGAGAAGATGAGCTATTTACCCTTCGCGCCCTGCGCCCACCCCGGCGCGCCAGGTTGATGAAAAAATGGGAAAGCCGCACTATCCGCTCCTCTGCATACGCAAAATCCGCCGGTGCCTCAGTCTACCCTTCGCACNNGGCACCACGGTGCACCTGCATCCCGGATGCAATGGCGGCAGCGGCGCCGAGGCATCGTGGATGTCAAACCGCTTCCCGTCCACAGACCTGCACTGCTCGCACGTATTCTCATCCTCTGCTGACAAAAGCTCATACTCCTTCACGCCGATTGACTTGTATCGCTCAAGCGCAGCCCTGCTCGCTTCCTTACGGATATCCTTTTCCATAATCACCGCCTGCCTTCCAGAGCCTGCGCGAATATCTCAAGCCCCCTGTCCATCTCATCCTTTTTTATTATAAGCGGCGGCATGAACCTGATGCTCGACTCTCCGGCGGGCAGGAGTATGAGCCCGCCCTCAAATGCCAGCTCGAGCACCCTGTCCCTCTCGGCAGATAGCGGCGTTTTGTCCTGCGATGCGAACTCCACGCCAATCATAAGCCCGATGCCCCTCACGTCCCCGATGATATCAAACTCATCTTTCAGCTTTTCCAGCTTTGATAGCATGTACGCCCCCTTCTTCTTCGCCTTCTCCCCGAGCCTGTGCGATTCCATGAAATCCAGCGTGGCATAGCCTCCGGCAGCCGCGAGCAGGTTGCCCCCGAAGGTATTGGCATGCGTCCCCGGCTCCCAGCTCATTATCTTCGAGCTTGAAAGCGTTGCGCCAAGAGGTATGCCGCCGCCTATGGATTTGGACATGCATACAATGTCAGCTCTCACGCCAAAATTCTCCAGTGCCATGAATTTCCCTGTACGGAAGCCCCCGCTCTGGATCGGNNGAGATATCACCCCTGACATTGAAGTTGTCAAGCGCAAGGAACGTGCCAGTCCTGAATCCCCCTGTCTGGACCTCGTCAACCGCAAGCAAAATCCCATACTTATCGCACAGTTCCCTCAGTACGTGATGGAAATCGGCTGGCGGCACCACGATACCGCCCTCTCCCTGAATCGGCTCGATGAATATTGCAGCAACGTCCCGGGGCGAGAGCTCGCGCCTGAAGATAACCTTCTCGATAAGATAGGCGCATTCTATCCCGCAGCCCGGGTACTCAAGGTTCAGGGGGCAGCGGTAGCAGTAGGCATAATGTGAATGCACCACCCGCAGCGAGGGGAAGTGCTCCTTGTGGCGAACCCTGGAGCAGGTCAGCGAGAGCGAGCCAAGCGTCCGTCCGTGGAAAGCCCCGTAGAACGCGATAAGTGACTGCCTCTTTGAGTGCCACATCGCAAGCTTCATCGCAGCCTCGACTGCTTCCGTGCCCGAATTCGAGAGGAAAACCTTCTCGTACCCGGTCATTTCAACGAGCTTCTCGCACAGCTTCACGGGCGGCTCAGCATAGAAATCCGAGAACCCGCAGTGCACCATCCTGCTTATCTGGTCGCAGACCGCGCGCCTCACGTGAGCGCAGTTGTAGCCAATGTTCATCACCGATACGCTTGATGCGAAGTCGATGTACTCCCTGCCGTCAACGTCCACAATGGTCGAGCCTGAAGCATGGTCAACCGCAAGCGGATATGAGCGCGTGAGCGAGGGGGATACGACCTCCCGGTCCCGCGCTATCAGTTCCTGTGTCTTTTCTCCCGTCATTTTTATCCCTCTATGTCTATCTGCGCCCTCTGCAGCCTGCCGCTGTAATCAAAATACACGGTCTTGAGCTCTGTGAACTCCTCAAGGGCAGTCGAGCCTGCCTCGCGCGTGCCGTTCCCGGTCGCCTTTACACCGCCGAACGGCAGGTGCACCTCAGAGCCTATCGTGGAGGCGTTCACATATGTCAGTCCAGCATCCACTTTTTCGATGGCTTTGAAGGCACTGCGCATGGACTCGGTATATATTGAAGACGACAGCCCGTACTCAACCGAGTTTGCCTTCTCGATGGCATCTCCGAGGTCGCTCGCGTTTATGAGTGATACGACAGGACCGAATATCTCCTCCCTGGCTATCCGCATGTCCATAGTCACGTCAGTGAATATGGTGGGCTCGAAGAAGTACCCGTTCATTTTTGCCTGCTTCCCGCCGAGGAGCAGCGTTGCGCCTTCATTTTTCCCGATATCGCAGTACCCTGCTATCTTCCGGAGCTGGGTATTATTGATGATGGGACCAACGTCAGTGCTCTCAAGAAGCCCGTTCCCGAGCCTGAGCTTCCCGGCTCTTGCAAGCAGCTTTTCCCGGAACGTGTCGATCACTTTCTCATGGACTATGACCCTGCTTGCGGCTGTGCATCTCTGCCCCGAAGTGCCGAACCCGCCCCAGATGACGCCGTCCACTGCAAGGTCAATGTTCGCATCGTCCATAACGATTATCGGGTTTTTCCCGCCGAGCTCAAGCGATACGCGTTTCATGCTCTTTGACGCCTCGCCCAGTATCCATTTGCCAGTATCGAGCGAGCCCGTGAACGACATGGCGCGGACCTTCATATTATTGACGATCGCCTTGCCTGCAACCTCCCCAGAACCTGTGACCATATTCACCACGCCTGCAGGAACCCCTGCCTCTGTGAGGATTTTCACAAGCTCGGCTGCGAGCATAGGGGTATCGCTTGACGGCTTGAACACGACCGTGTTCCCTGCTATCAGGGCTGGCATGAGCTTCCATGCAGGTATGGCTACCGGGAAGTTCCAGGGTGTTATGAGCGCGACAACGCCTATCGGACGTCGGACAGTCATGCATGCCTTGTCCGGAAGCTCGGACGGCGTTGTCTCACCAAAGAGCCGGCGTCCCTCTCCTGCAGCGTAGTATGTGATGTCTATCGCCTCCTGCACATCCCCGCGCGCCTCAGGAAGCACTTTACCCATCTCAATCGTGAGCTTTCGCGAGAGCTCCTCTTTCCTCTCCTCAAGAATCCTTGCAGCCCTGAAAATTATTTTCCCGCGCTGCGGCGCAGGCGTACTGCTCCACGCCGGGAATGCGTCCTCTGCCGCATCCACCGCGCGTCCCACGTCCTGAGCGCCCGCTTTCTGGAATATGCCTATGGTCTCAAGCGTGGCTGGAGCTGTGTCCTTAAAAGTTTCGCCCGTGCTTGAATCAGCCCATTCGCCGCCTATGAACAGCTTATACTCCTGCATGCACTCACCCATCAAATATACGACATTGACATTAAAAACTGTTTGGTTCGCCCATTTGCAGCAACTCAGGACAAAATCCTGCTAAAGTAGCGAGTAAACGGTATGGGGTCGGATTTTGCAATAGTCTTATTATAGAACATGAACCTATGGACTCCAATGAATATCACACTGCTGAAAAAAAGTGAACTTGGTCATGCGGGTTCTATCTTTTTCATCACGTTAATCTTCGCTTCGATAACCGCTTCGGAGTACATTTTTGCGTTCAGGGACGTAAGCTACGGTATAGTCCTGTCACTCCTCATCACGCTATGTATCTATATAATTATATCTATATTTGATGTCGGCAGGAACTTCACTCGTTCTGCCGAATCCCTTGCCCTCATCCCCCTGTACGTGCTTTTCACAGCATCCCTGCCATGGTTCTTTATCGACCAGCAGCTCCTGCTGCCAGCCGTATACTCCATAATCCTTGCCCTGTGCTTCTGGCATGTATATGAGCATGATATCGACCTCAAAGGACTCGGTTTCATTAAAGACAAGGCTCTGAAATATTCCATCATTGGCATTCTCCTCGGTGTGCCGACAGGCGTTATCGAATATCTAATCCTGATGCCAGCCCCATCGTTCCCCTCCATAGAGCCATTTAACCTGCTGCGTGATGTTATCTACATGTTGCTCTTTGTGGGCGTGGCAGAAGAGATGCTGTTCAGGGGCATCATACAGAGCGACCTCAGCCGGGTGTTCGGCTGGCACAAAGCGATAGTCGCACAGGGATTCCTGTTCGGGGTACTGCACATGACATGGCGCTCATCATATGAAATTGCCTTCACGTTTTTTGCAGGAATCCTGCTGGGATACTATTATTACAGGACAAAGAGCCTTGTGGGCCCCATAATCTGGCACGGCGTGAACAATGTTATACT
Organism: Candidatus Methanoperedentaceae archaeon; assembly: GCA_013331375.1. Classification (GTDB taxonomy): domain Archaea; phylum Halobacteriota; class Methanosarcinia; order Methanosarcinales; family Methanoperedenaceae; genus UBA10536; species UBA10536 sp10536u. The sequence goes on from DUGO01000166.1 coordinate 4,439, forward strand.
CGTGTCCGTGATGCCGTACATATACCCGGGAATACTTTCGTGGTTCTCATGACGGTTGGACTTCGTGTCGATATCGACTGCGCTTCAGACGCCCGGGCTGTCCCCGTCCTGCTCGCAATATTGAAAAAATATGATGCAAAAGCCACATTCTTTGTAACAACAGGCAGGGACGAGACCTATCGCAGCGTGCGCCGGTTTGCAGGAAAAAGGATTCTTGACCTGCAGCTCCGAAGGTATTTTCCAAGCATATTACACGGATTCCGTAAGCGCAATGTAGAGTCGCATCGCGCATTTGCTGCGCTAAAGGACAGCGGGCATGAGATAGGTCTGCACGGGTACAGGCATTATGAATGGATGAGGGTTGTCGGGACATCCAAGAAAGCCGACATTGTTGCCATGATATCAAATGGAGTGGAACTATTCGAGCGCGAGTTCGGCTTTGTCCCGCGTGCATTTGCATCCCCCGGTTTCGTTACAGGAGATGAGTATCTTGAAGCTCTCGATGAATTTGGTTTCGATTATTCAAGCGATTTCTTTANNTTCGCCGGTGAGGGGACGGATGATGAAAACGGCGCAGGTACCCGTGAGCATGCCGTCGCCGGGAGAACTCGGCAACGACCACGATACAATATTAAACATGATAAGAGCACGCTCAGGCAAATATTGTGTGTTGTACATCCATCCTTCTTTCGAGGCTGCCGAAGGTAGAAAGTTGCTTGAAAAGATCCTGACTATTACTGGCGGTACGCATACGCTGTCAGAGCTCATATGAAGATCCTGCAAATATACGAGCTTGACCCGCTGCACAGGATAGGTGGCATAGAAGTTGCAGTCTTTGAGCTGGCGCGCCATCTCGCAGCCATGGGGCATGAAGTGACCGTGGTCACGGGCGCTGATGGTGCCTGCTGTGACGTTGTCAGGGATAGGGTTCGCTATGTCAACATAGACGTATTAGGCATGGTGAAATCTACAAGGTCACAGGGAGGTCTCTCGCTTGCCAGGCAGGCTGCATTCCTGCCATCACTTCTCCTGCAGAAGCTCGGCGGTTTCGATGTGTACCACGGGCACCTGTACACATCAGGCGTCGGCGCCGCCATCCTGGCAAGACGCAACGGCGCGGTTTCCGTGAACACTATCCACGGCTCATATTACCCGGCATGGCACCTCCTTGCAGGACCTGCCAGGGCAGCTTTTTTCAGGACCGCAGAGCGCATCCTTTCGCCCGCTGTGGCTGGTATGGCAGGTCTGCAGATANNGCAGATACATACCGGCATGTACTTTGCCCGGCAGGTGATTGCCTGGGGCGCCGACCCGGAGAAAATCAGGGTGATCTACAATGGCGTTGACCTGGACAGGTTTAACCCGCAGGCAGAAGCCGTGCCTTATGAGTGTGACAGCCCCCTGCTTCTTACAGCACGGCGGCTTGTAAAGAAGAACGGTGTTGACAGGCTCCTGAACGCAATGCCTCGCATACTTGAGGAGACTCCATGCAAATTGCTTGTAATAGGAGACGGACCCGAGCTTGCGCCACTGCAGCGGCTTTGCATGAAGCTCGGCATAGAACGGAGCGTCGAGTTCCTGGGCGCAGTTCCGCATGACCGCATGCCAGGGTACATCGCGCGCGCTGATATCGCAGTCGTGCCGAGCATCGTGGAGGCATCAAGCATATTCATGCTCGAGGCTATGGCTTCGGGCAAGCCCGTGGTCGCAACGCCTGCATGGGGGCTGGAGGAGATAGTAAACGGAGAGAACGGCATTATCACTGATGCCCACCGCCTCGGGGATACGGTCATATCCCTGCTCGGGGATGGGCGCAGGATGCGTGATATCAGGAGTGAGGCATCAAGATATGCGTCTTTAAACCATAGCTGGGAGCACGTGGCTAAGCGCACTGAATCCGAGTACATAAGGCTTCTCGGTGCTCGCGATTAGCCTTATCCAAAAAGATTATCTGCCATGCCATGACAGATAAGCATGCAGAATGCTGGTGGAGGTCTTTGGCATGGACGGCATGATGGGAGATTTCGGCGCTGGAGGCGTGTTTTTAGGGCTGATTTTCTGGATCCTTATCGTTGCAGGGATAGTGATGCTGATAACCTGGCTCGCGCAGCAGGGAAGGACAGTGCCAAAGAGTGAGGAATCCGCGATAGATATCCTGAAAAGGAGATATGCAAAAGGCGAAATAACCAAGGAGAATTTCGAAAAACCACAT
>DUGO01000167.1 GCA_013331375.1 Candidatus Methanoperedentaceae archaeon
CTGCATGGAGGAGCATTACATCATCACTGATTAAACCATTTCCAATCCGGATAGTCACTCCAGGACTACCACTTTGGGAAAAGATATCTTGGGGCAAATTGCACAAACTACTTATATCACCATGCATTAGTAAAGCCCAGGTGAATACAATGAAGGTATACATCTGTGAGAAAAGCTGCTGTCCTGCTGTTGAATTCGCAGGCGACGACGTGCTCATCGGAGAGGATTCGAATACGGTCACGCTAAAGAAGAGCGAGTGGAACATGCTCGTGGCAAAGATAAAGTCGGGTGAGCTGCGCGAGCTATGAAAACCCGTGCTCTCCAACAAGAGGCACGAACACCACCCCACCTTTATCCTCTTTTTTAATCCCGTTCATCTTGGTAACAAGGTACAGCTCCTGGTAGAACCTACCTACAGGGATGACCATCTTGCCGCCCTCTCGAAGCTGGTCTGTCAGCGTCGCAGGGATATCAGGTGACGCAGCCGCAACGCTAATCCTGTCGAATGGCGCCAGCCCCGGCAAGCCGAGCGAGCCGTCACCCAGGATAACGGTCACACCCGTGCAGCCCGCGCTTGCAAGGTTAGCTGTTGCGAACTCTACAAGCTCAGGTATCCGCTCGACCGCATACACATGCCCGTTTGCCCCCACAAGCTCAGCCATGACAGCAGCGTGGTACCCTGAGCCTGCGCCTATCTCAAGAATCTTGTGCCCTTCCCGGATATCAAGCACGTCGCACATGATTGCAACCATATGGGGCGCAGATATCGTCTGTCCGCTGCCGATGTGCAGCGGGTAGTCCTCGTATGAGTGGCGCCGCTCCTTTTCAGTGACGAAGAGATGCCTTGGTACCTTCTCCATCGCTGCAAGCACTCTCTCGCTTATCCCGCGGCGCCTGAGAGTCTGTATCAGGCGCTTTCTTTCCGTTTCAAACTCCATACAGGCATTCCCTTTGACCGTATTGCCACACGCTCAGACCGTTTCCGTATCTTTGGCTGTGTCTCGCCGAGAAGCTTCGCATAGATGCGCTTGATGCTCTTTGCCTGCGCCACAGACCCCTCCCTGTCCTTCGATGCGCCGTCCCTCTGCAGTATCGAATGTATCCTGTACTCAATGCCGTCCGATGTTCCCGAATCACCCACCCTGAACTCCTGCTCGCCCGGGGCTCTCAGCTCTATCGACCGTGTAGTTCTCCCGCTGCTAATTGCGATCTTGACCGTAACTTCGTCAATGGCACGCGCCCAGACGGTATCTATATTTGCGGCGAGCGCGCGCTCAAGCCTTTTTCCCCCGGATTCGAGCGAGGTTATCTCAACAGGCGTCACAGAGCCTGTGACCTCATCGTCGATTATCAATTCATTGCCTGCTGCAAACTCGTAGTTCTCACCTATCTTTATCCTGCTCAGCAAAGACTTTGTTCCCCTGCTCACTATGACCCGCAGCATGGTCTGGCGCTCCGCCGGCGTCACCGCCGTGTGCACGGTCCCGCATTCACTGCACTTGACCCTGGGATTGGGCTTTTCTCTCAGCACGAAATGCAGCTTCGGGGAATCCGGCGAGCATGAAGGGCATGGTACACTGGTTTCATCCATGCCAGTTATTCTGGCGCGGCTATACAAATAAGTAACGAAATCCGAAACGTCAATTCCGACCCGCACGTCCCATAACTATATAAAACCAAAGGAAAATCTCCATCAATGATGAATCCGGAGCAGCTCGTATTCACCTCTTCAAAAATCGATTCACTGATGTACAGTGTGACGCTGGACATTACCCGTCATGAGGGCACACTCATTACCAATAACTCTGTGGTGCGTGAAAAAGACCTGAAGAAGGCACTTGCAATTTTCAAGCGCACTGTGGATAGCGGTATCTCGGTCAGCCCTTTTATCATGATAGCCCGGGCGGGTGAAAATGCTGGAAAAGTCGGCGGGCAGCGTGTGGAAAAGGGATATGTCGGGCTCGCAACAGTTTGCAGCATAACCATCGACGGTGTGCTGATGAAACGCGGGATTCCCATTCGACCGAGGTTCGGCGGCGTTGTAGAAGTGGTAAAGGAGCGACCGCTGCGGTTCACGGAGGTGCTGACCTATGAGGGCAGCACCATAGACCCACTTGAGGTCCTGATGTCCCAGGAGCTGACATCCGTGACTGACATGCTTGAAACCGGCTCCGGGAAGATTCTCGCCAACCTGCGCGAAGCCCCGATGTCCACACGGGACGTCATCGAGACCGCACTGGACGAGCTGATAAGCGGCGGATTCAGCGGCGTGCTTGAGGTAGGAGAGCCCAATACTGATATTCTCGGCGTGCCTGTCGAGCGGGACCACCTTGGGATCGCTCTCATAGGCGGTACGAACTTCATGGCAGCAGTCCAGGAGCAGGGCATCTATATAAAAACAAGCGCAATGTCATCGCTTCTTGACATCAAAAAGATGTCTCACATAGACGAGCTGTGATGCCCCAATTGCGAGCCAATCGCGGAATCGAGCCTTGAGAGGAATTCCTCCTTCCTGCTGTACGGTATGAAGCCTCCGGCTGCTATGTCGTGTCCGCCTCCTGTACCGCCCACAGCCTTTGCAGCCTCCGATATCGCAGCCCCGAGGTTGAGACCGCATACCACGAGGTCATGGGTTCCCCTTGCAGAGACCTTTGCCCCGCCATCTGCATCTGCGAATGCGATTATGGGCAGGTCCCGGTTCATGGAGATGGACGAGTACATGCCAGCCACTATCCCCACTATCGTTTCGCGTATCCTGCTGCCTGCGTCAAAGTACTGCAGGTTCNNCCTTCAACAAGGTTCTTCCTGTGGTCATTAAGCAGGTTGCACGCCTGCTTGAATGCCGCATCCCGGTCGCCCATGCACACAGCCAGCCCCGTGTCAGAGAAGTCATAGCGTGCGGTCGCGTTCAGCAGTGTGGCATATTCAGAGGCGTCCCGGAGCTCGGTGCCCTCCCTCTCGCGTAAAAGCGTGTATGCCTCACCTACAAGCCGCTGTATCTTCTGTGCAGGCATCCCCGTGCCGATGCAGTGGCTGAACAGCGCAGATACGACGCGCTGCTTTTCGGGCAACTCCATGTCTATCCACCGCCTCCATCGCTCGCCGTGCAGGTGTATGCCGACTTTCCTGAGAAAATCGATACATGCGTCCTCGCTTCCTGTCAATCCTGGAAGATACGGGTCAGTGGCATACTGCAGGAGCTTGAAGACCGGGCGTGTCTGCCTGCCGAAGAGCAGCAAATCCTTGCCGTAATGGAGCACGCCTCCGGAAACGCCCTGCTCCAGCACGTCCTTATTTGCACCAGTGAGCCTGCCGTGCTTGAGGTGCTGGAGGTCGCCAACAGCGCCTACAATGGCAATGTCTGCAAGGTCGCGGTTGTCCCCGAGAGCCTGTGCGACCATGTACGCCATGCACGAGCCGCTTGCCTCGTAAGCGCCGTTGATGCCGAAAAGGTGGGGATTTATGTGATTCTCGAACGTGCCAGCAGGCTGGTGGTGGTCTATCACGACCGCGTTCATTCCGAGCGCGCTGATACTGGAGAGCATGCCGCTGCCGAGGTCTGTGAAGATAACAAGCTCATGACCATCATTCGATATCTCTTCAAGAGCGGTAGTATTCAATTGCTTGAGGAACCTTACTTTGCAATCAATCCCTGCACGCTCAAGGGCGCTGCACATGATGGCTGCGCTTGTGAGACCGTCAGCATCGATGTGTGATACCACTATCGTCTCACTGGATTTCGTGATAACAGATGCGCAGGATTCGGCTTTCTTCTTCATCTGCTTATACCACCAGTCTGACCTCAGTACTTCCTGTGACAAGCATATTATATGCATTGTGTTTCTTGTTGTACCTGACAAGCGTGCAGTAAACCTCCACGATGTCGCCGTAGCCTGCCCTGAGAATGTCCTTCCTGCTCCCTGACAGATGATGGCGTGGTGCTGCCAGGTAGCAGGGCACCGGTGTCGAGCCATCGCAGATCTTGTACAGCAGGTCGAGCTCATCACCAATGTTTGATGACATGATAGCCACGGCGATGTTCACAACCTTCCCTGTATTCTTTGAGAGCTGCGATAGGGGCATGAACTTTGTCCTCATGGCTCTGTACGGGCGCTTCACAGTACCGTCTTTTCTCAAAATGGCATACGAGGCTTTCATGTCCGTATTCATGTACTTATACGGCTCGCCGGCGCCAGCTATCTTTTTCATGAAGCCTGGAGCCTCTATGCTGCCGAAGTCCTCAAAGCTCCAGCAGTTATCGGGCTGGCATGCTCTGCCCCAGATCATCGTACATGGGCTGTACAGGGTGAAGCCCTTGCGCATGAGCATGCCCTGTGTCGCCCGAAGACGTGTCGAGTTGGTGCGGTCTGCAGGTTCTATGAGCATGACAGTGACGTTACTGTTGGCGTTCTTCAATAAGGACGTGACCGCTCTTGCACGCGACGCCTGGTTGTCGCCAAGCTCGGACAGCACGTTTGAAAAGACCACAAGGTCAACATCAGTTGGCAAGTCTGATTTCATCGACAGGACTGACTCCCGCCTCGGCTCTTCTATTAGCACGTTCGGGGTCCCAAGCTCGGATGTGAGGTGTCGGTAGCATCCGATTGCCTCTTCTGATCTCTCAACTGAAACTATTTTGAGCAGTATGGGAACCGGATTTCCCTTATTGCCAGTCCCGGCGAGGCGGCTAAAGAAATCCATGGCTGCGAGCGTGATTGTACCCGGACCTGCTCCAATGTCTGCCATGCAGATCTTGTTCTTCAGCAGTCCTCCTGCCAGAAGGTCGTAAAGCAAATACTGGAACTGGCAGAAGTACACGGGAAAATGGTACAAAAGATATGCAGCCATGTCAAGGGCAGAGTATTTTCCTGCGGCTGCACTCCAGTATCGCTCTTTCTGCCGCATGACCGCCTCCCGCAGCCTCTGACCAGAATCGCCCCTGTTCCAACCCCTCCCGAATTTGCTCTTTATGTAACTCTCAATGGCAGCTTCGACATTTGCAGGCAGCTTCCCCGGGAGCAGTTCACTAATGTCCCCAATCCTGCCGAGGCTTTCAACGCTTATTTTCCGTAAGTGGTAATCATTCCCCTCTCTTGTACAGTACAGGTCAAGGTCAAAGAAGTGCGCTTTGTGCTGTTTATACGCCTCATCAACGTTTTCAGCCAGTTCGCTGAGATAGAAGCTGCCCTTCCTGTCGGCAATCTCTCTTAGCGCAGGAACAATGTCGTTCATAGGAGACCCAGCTTCCTCATGTGCTCAATGGCTTCAGCCACACCCGCGCCATATTCGCCCGCAGTGACATGCCTGACTGCGGATTTAACCATATTATGCGCATTGCCAACTGCTATCCCGTAGCCGGATTCCTGAAGCATTTCGATATCGTTGGGCGAATCACCTATGGCAGCAAGTTCTTTCGCGGATATGCCCACGAGTTCCGCTATCCGTCGCAGACCAAGCCCTTTGTTTATATGAACGCTCTTGATGTGCATTGCGAACCCGGTATCCACAAGCTCCACATCTAGCCCGGATTTATGGACAAGCTCCTGTGCGATTTTCATATCAAAGTTCCGTCTCAGGGCTATCTCGGTCCTCCTGTGGCTCGGGTCAAGCCTCTCAAGCTCAAACCTTTCGCTCAATATACGGAACATGCGCTCGCAGTCGTCAAGGTACCGGCTGTTGAACTCTGCATGTTCGTTGCCAAGCGAGACTGCACCTCCGTTCTCAGCTATTACCATCCCTGCCGTACCTATCAGCTTCGCAGCCGCACGCGCAAAGCAAAGGATGTTCCCGGTCGCCAGTACCACGGGGACGTCAAGGGAGCGCAGGGCTTCAATTGCCCTGCAGTCTATCCTCCGGTCGCTGAACGTGATTGTACCGTCGATGTCAACCGCGATGCCTTTCAATCTGCCAGACCGTCTTTCGTTACCGAGAATATAGCCTCCCCCTCAGGCAGGCTTGGCGAGTCCACAAGCCTTGCGATGCGCTTCTCACCCTTGGACTTACGCAGGTACACCCTGAACGTGGCTGTATGACCCACCACGTGCCCTCCTATCGGCTTTGTAGGGTCGCCAAAGAATGTATCAGGCTTTGACATCACCTGATTTGTCACCACAGCAGCAGCATTGTTCAGCGTGGCAAACCTCATGAGGTCATGCAGATGCTTGTTAATCTTCTGCTGCCTGTCTGCAAGCGTGCCCCGCCCCACGTATTCAGCCCTGAAGTGCGCAGTGAGCGAATCGACGATGAGAAGCCTCACGGGCTTATCCTTGAGGTTCCTTGAAAGCTCGGACGCAGCCTCAACAAGCAGTATCTGGTGATTGGAATTGTACGCCTTTGCCACATGGATGTTCTTCAGGAACTCCTCAGGGTCGTACTCAACCCCGTTCTTCGCAGACAGCCCTTTTACCATCTGCGCTAACGTCTCAGGTCTGAAGGTGTTCTCTGTGTCTATTATTATCACAGAGCCCCCAAGTCCGCCTTCCTCTGGTGGAAGCTGCACATTCACAGCCATCTGATGACCC
>DUGO01000125.1 GCA_013331375.1 Candidatus Methanoperedentaceae archaeon
GATTACAAGTTCTATTTTTCCAGATTCTATCTTACTCATGTCGAGTATGTCGTTTATCAGGCGTGTCTGGCGGTCGATGTTCCTGATGATTATACCCTGCATTTCCCTCCTGACCGAGGGGTCAGTCTCCCCTTCAAGAACCTCTGCAGAGGTACGTATTGCAGACAGTGGCGTCTTAAGCTCGTGCGAGACCATAGATATAAAATCAGACTTCATGCTGTCAAGTTTCTTTAGCTCGACATTGGCGCGTCTCAATTCCTCGTTGCGTATCTCAAGGTCACGGTTCACGAGCTCGACCGCGATCTCAAGCTTTCGCTTTGCATCGAGAAGCTCTCTTGAAGTGGCGTTGAAAATACGGGTAAGCCTGCCGATTTCGTCATCTGAGATTACAGGGATTTCCTTATACTCGCCTCGGGTAAGCGCATGAGCGCCGCCTTCGAGATTATGGATTGGGATTGTGATTTGCCTTGAGAACAGGAATGAAGACAATAGCACGACTGCCAATGAAAAAGCCGTCAGCACGAGCGTGAGCCGCCGCAGCGCATATATGCCTGCAAGAGCCTTGTCCCTGTCGTACTCGGCTATGAGCCCCCACTGGTAATCCGGCATCCACATGTACGAGCCCAGCACCGTGTTGCGGTTGTATCCCGTATATTCCCCGACACCGCTATTCCCGGCAAGCACCTGTTTTACGGCATAGGAGTAATTGATGTTATCGCGAAGCACTTTTGACCTGTTTGTATGTGAGATTATCATCCCTGCGTCATTGACTATGTACGCCTCTTCAGATGTGCCTCCGGATTCCATCATCCCGTACAGCCTTGTCATGTTCACGCGGGCTGCAAGCACCCCGGCGATTTTCCCGTCCTTTTCCACAGGCACTGAAATCGTTATCGCAGGACCTCCTGTCGTCTCGGAGAAATACACGCCCGAAAAATACGGTGTCCCTGCCATCGGTTCGATGAAGATGAGCCCCTGCTTCTTGTTGCCTGTGCGGTTTAGCGTGGACGAGATGACGTCTCCCCGCCCGTCCATGAGAAATAGCTCTTCATAGATGCCGCCATATCTCCTGTCAACTTCAGTGAGGTATGCATAGCTGCTGTTCTTTTCCAATCCGCGTATGACAGGTGAATCCGCAAGAACTGTCACATCGTTTTTCCTCTCGCCCATCCACACGTCTATGGTCCCTGCCCGGCTCTCCGTTACCGAGTACACATGCGACCTGATGGAATCGAGTAGCGAGTTCTCACTCATCGTATAGGCTACATAGACTGTCAGGAGCAGGGGTATGAGCGAGACCGCGAGAAATACTATCAAAAGCCTGTTCCTGATGCTCGTATCTATCCACTCACACTGACCTTCGCAGCATAGCCCGTATCCTCGCTTTCATCTCGGACAGGTGGAAGGGCTTGGATATATAATCGTCCGCACCCGTATCCAGTCCCGCTACCCTGTCAATTACCTCGCCCTTTGCCGAAAGCATTATGATGGGGATGTGCGAGGTCTTATCCCCGGCTTTCAATCGCCTGCAAACTTCGTAACCGTTCATCACAGGCAGCATTATATCAAGGATTATGAGGTCTGGCTGCTCGTCTTCAGCCTTATCGAGCGCATCTTTCCCGTCCACGGCTTCGATGACAGCATACTGCCTCTCAAGCCCCCGCTTCAGCGAAGCAAGCGTGTCTGGCTCGTCGTCCACGATAAGAACTTTTACGCGCGTATCCGAGAGTCGTTTCAGCCTTTCACGCACAGCCTGCTCCGGGATTTTCAGGATAGCTGATATCTCTGTGTCTGATATGCCTTCGCTTTCATCTATCAGGGCTATGATTTTCCGGTCAGTATCGTCCACTCTCATGTCATGCTCCTTTTCAGCTACGGCTCGTGTCACTGTTATTCGACACCTTCTTCAGGTCAGAGTAGAACTGTATAATGAGCTTTGCGGTCATGTCCTCTTCATTCAGCCTGAACGTCCGTATCTGCTTTCCCAGTTTCTTTTCCAGCACGATCCCCTGCTCTACCAGCGGCTCTATGACCCTTGCCACGCTTGAATGAGAGAGACCTGTCTCTTCAGATATGCCTGACAGGTACGTGGTCTCACCTCTCCTTTCTATCAGGTTCTCAAGCACAAGCTGCTGTGCGGTCCTGCCGAATATTTTTTCAAATTCGCCCATGGGCAGTAGCAGTAATGTATCTATTATTTATAAATCTTACCTTTATTTCATAAAGTATGTCTATATATCACTCAACCTGTCTATAAATCGACAGGTTTAAATAGGAAGAAGCTTAACAGGGTAATCGTTGAGTCGTTTTACGACTCGCACGGAGGTAATAATGAAGAACGAACTACGAATCGCAGCCGCTTCACTTATCCTGGTCATGGCAGCTGGGTATGTCATGGCAGAGGTATTGCCGGTGATGCCTGTATCACAGCCCGGTATGATGCAGGATGTGCAGCAGCAGGAATTCAAGAAGCTTGTGATAACACCCAAGGACAACTACATACAGCTTGAGCCCGGGAAAACCAAGGAATTCACAGTAACGGTAAAGAATAAGGAAACTGAGTCCATGGCAACATCAGTGCATGTTGAGATACAGCCCATGATGGGTTCAAACACTATGGACAAGAGCTGGATATCGGTCACGCCCCTTGAGGCAACAATCCCGTCTGGTGGGACGCAAAAGTACACGGTCAAAGTGTCTGTGCCATCAGATGCTTCAAATGGCTACTACCCAGCGATGGTCGCGTTCACGAATGAGACCATCGGGGAAGGACCTTACGGAATGCCATTCAAGTATTATCCCAACGCGCTAAACCTGAACATTAACGTATGGACGCCGCCAAAAATCGTTGTGCTGAACAGCTATATATACGACAGGGTAAAGGCGGCTGACAGTTATGAGTACACAGTGCAGTTGAGGAATAATGCGAACTCCGCAATAAGCATCAATCCTGAGCTTGATTATAACCAGATGGGTGGATACGTTATGTACAACGGGGGTTACGGAGGTCCGCAGGAGATGCCGCAGGAGTGGGTGACCATAAGCGCTCCATCGTCGGTCCCTGCGAAGTCCACAGCCAACGTGACAGTGAAGGTGAACGTGCCTGCAGATGCAAGAGGTCAGTACGTCACTGGCATCAACCTGAACATTGATGACCCATCCATAGATGAATACAGCCAGCGCGTGCAGCTCACCCTTGATGTATGGGAGTCCCCGACAGAGCCATTCACAAAGACATTCACAGTGCCAGCAGACATGAAGGGCGGGAAGCTCAAGATTGAAGTCTCTGCATCACAGTACCCGTACAATATCATGGGACCTGCCAAGACAGGCAAACCTGCTGGCAAGCCAACGTTCCAGATGACATTGACATCACCGGATGGAACAGCAGCAGCCACGAAAGTGACAAAGATAGTCCAGAGAGGCTCAGCCAATCCCGGAATGTCTTATGCGGCGCCGCCATGGGAAGCAAGGAGTGCAGGAGTATACAGCGAGGGATACTCGTCATACTCTGAGACGTATGTTGTAAGCGACATCAAGGATGGCACATGGAAGCTGGGTATCCTGCCGGGCAATGTTGAGATGTTCGATTACACCATAGAAATAGAGGGGTAACCATGAAAAGGGTACCCCCCTTTATTTTTGTGGTCGGCGGCATCCTTCTCGCGGCGGCAGCAGTATTCGTC
>DUGO01000207.1 GCA_013331375.1 Candidatus Methanoperedentaceae archaeon
GATAGCAAGAGAGCTTGGTATCCTGACCATTGCCTGTGTCACAATCCCATTCAGCATAGAGATGTCAAGGCGGTCAAGGGCGCGGGAAGGCATCCAGATGCTGACCGAGCATTGCGATTCTGTAGTGGTGATAGACAACTCAAAGCTCCGTGAAGTCGCAGGCAACCTGCCGCTCAAGGACGCTCTCTCTGTCGCGAATGCGCTCGTAGGCGCTTTTGTTCGCAACATTACGGAGACAATCACGCAGCCAAGCCTCATCAACCTCGATTATGCAGACCTNNGGCGAAGGCGACGGCGAGGACCGTGTAGGCAAGGCAGTATCCCAGGCGCTGTCAACACCGCTCCTTGACATATCGGACATGAGCGCAACATTCGGCGTGCTGATACACATAGTGGGCGGCGAGGACCTGACCCTGGAAGAAGTCGCGGTCGCTGGCGAGCAGATACTTTCAAAGACGCCCAACACCAAGCGTGTGGTCTGGGGTGCAAAGGTAGACCAGGACCTGACAGGCAGGGTACGGGTCATGGCTGTGCTAACAGGCGTGGCAAGCCCATTCTTCGCAGGAGCGGCAGGCGCCTGAACCTGCCCCCTTTTTATCTTTACATGAAATCTTGGTATGAAGATAAAAACAAAAAGAACGAAATGTATATAAATATTGTAAAACATAACTGGCGATACGTCCTGGTATAGCAGGCGAAAAAAACGAAAAACACAAGAGGTTCAATATGGTGACAGATCTGGAGAGGATAATTAAGACTGCAAAGCCATCGGTCACTGTGATCGGTCTTGGCGGAGCAGGCTGCAACATTACAACGTGGATTTCGGAAAAGGGTATGGCAGGCGGCAGGATCATTGCTGCCAACACGGATGCCAACCACCTTGCAGTCCAGAAAGCAGACAAGTTCATTCTACTCGGAGAAAAACTGTGCAGAGGATACGGATGCGGCGGCTACCCCGAAAAGGGCGCTGATGCAACAAGAGAAAATTACAATGATCTGAAAAAGGAACTTGAGGGCTCAAATCTACTGTTCATCGTGGCAGGTCTCGGAGGAGGCACAGGTACAGGAGCAGCCCCGGTCGTGGCAGAGATAGCAAAAGAGCTGGGCACGCTGTCGATAGCATGCGTTACAGTGCCGTTTGACATTGAGATGTCGAGAAGGGACAGGGCACGGGACGGGATCAAGGCGCTTACAGAGAGCTGTGACTCGGTAGTGGTCATAGATAACTCAAGGCTCAGGGAAGTGGCAGGCAACCTGCCTCTCAAGGATGCCCTTGCGGTCGCAAACGCGCTCGTCGGTGCATTCGTGCGCAACATCACAGAGACAATCACGCAGCCGAGCCTTGTCAACCTTGACTATGCAGACCTGAAAGCCGTCATGGAGCGGGGAGGCATATCCTCGATAGGTATCGGCGAAGGCGATGGAGAGGACAGGGTCAGCAAGGCAGTATCCCAGGCATTGTCCACACCTCTGCTCGATATCTCGGATGTCGGCGCCACATACGGCGTGCTCATCCACATAGTGGGAGGCGAGGACCTCACGCTTGAGGAGGTCGCGGTCGTAGGCGAGCAGATACTTGCACAGACGCCCAACACCAAGCGTGTTGTGTGGGGTGCAAAGGTCGACTCAAATCTCACAGGCAAGGTCAGGGTGATGGCAGTGCTCACAGGCGTGACGAGCCCGTTCCTGAGCGGCATTTCTGCACCTGAGAAAAGGGTTGAGGAGCCGGCTCCGGTAGCAGTGGAGAAGGCACCGAAGCTCGAGCCTGCACCGGTCATCCGGAGGGAGACTGAAAAGGCGCCCATGAAGAAACCCATGCCTGTGACCAGGCCTGAGAAACCTGAAGAGAAGCCAAAATATACCTGGCTGCTCGTTGCGGCGATAATTTTGATACTAATCGTCCTGGTATATTACGTGCTGCAGTAGGCACTTGATATGGCGGTTCTAATCCCAGAACCGCTTTGTTTTTACGTAATTGCGCTCTGCTGCGAGGATCTCACGGTAGAACCCATCCTCATCCGCATGCATCTTCCGTATCACGCGGGATGCGGTTTCAGGTCCTATCCCTCTTGATGCGAGCGCGATTACGGCTGTTTTTCCATGTGACAGTACAAGGCTGGCGTTCCTGACAACGCGCTTTGCCCCCGCGTCAATTTTGCCTTTCTGCCCTGCTTTCCTGACGAGCTCGATATCATCTTCTTCCCACGGCTTCAAAGCAGCAATCATTCGTGAGCCGCATACAGGGCACTCGGGCACGTCCGGCACATTCGCTACAGTCCTCCGTGAGACCCACTTCCTGCAGTGCACGCAGAAAAGTATGACGCGGTCAGCCATTATCCTGTTCTTCAGCGCAAATATGATTGAGCTGTCAGCCCGTTCGGGAGCCATGAGCTCCCTGCCTCCAGCGAACCCTGCCTCTCCCACAGGGGTGAACTTACTTACATAAACTGCATTCTTGAGACCTGCAAGCATCGTTTTCGTCCGCTCAACATCAAGCCTGTCCTGGAACAGCTCACGCAGGGTCTCGGCATACATGGGCGTCCCCTCATACACGTCGAGCAGCTTGCGCAGGCTGATGCGCTCGTAGTCCACGTCCTTTTTTATAGCCCCGAACTTTCGTGCGATGTGTATCATCTTCCACTTGAAGAGCGAAGTGTTCTTCATGGTTTTCTCGATTATCGGTGCTATGAGCTCAGGCGTAAGACNNCTATCTCCATTGCCACGCTTGAGCCGAAGCGTGCCGCAAGCAGCGCGGAGAGCACCCTGCCCAGCGTCTCGTTTACCCTGTGCCCACCGCACACGTTCACCACCACGCCCGTCCCTGCAGCCTCGATAACAATCTTCTCATGCGTGGGCACGGGGAAGCCCCTCCTCACCTGCTCTTCAACGAGCTTCAACACCTGCCGGGCTGCAGATTCCGTGGTAGGGTATTCCCTTGACAGCCATTTCATGACTTTGCCAGGGTCGCCTTCGCGAAGCCCGGACTCGATGCGCTCCCTTATGGCACCCACGTCCTGCGCTACCTCGTAAGGCACGGGTATCTCCTCTCCTGCCCAGCTTGGTATCTCACCCTCAGCCTTCGCAGGTTCGACTTTGATGAGGCTCTTCTCAGGCATGATTTCGAGTATTCTCCAGGTCTCCCCCTTTGCAATGAACACTGCGCCCTCGTTTGCGAACTCAGCCACGAATATCTCATCCAGCGCGCCTATGAACTTTCCCTGCACGATGTCATAGATATCGAAGCGCCGCTCGTCAGGTATCATCGAAATGTTCTCGTAGAAATAGCGAAGGCTTGCAGCCCTGCGTATCAGCTTCTCCTCGCTGCAGGCAAGGATGCCGTTAATGGAAACCTGGAGAGCGATGCTCTTCAGGAACTCCAGAGTCAGGTTCCTGAACGGATAGGCTCTTTTCATAATCGCATGGGCTCTCTCAAGCCCGAGCTCGCCGAAGTCCAGCACCATGGCGCATAGCTGGTTTGCGAGCGTATCTGCAGAGTTCTCATGCAATGCCACAGGCTCGATACTGCCTGATGCAGCCCTCGACACGATGGCCCATGATTCTGCGATATCGTCCGCACCGAACGCGATTATCGTACCCCGCGATACGGCTCCTATCCTGTGCCCTGCGCGTCCCACCCTCTGGATGAGGCGTGCGACCTCCCTTGGAGACATATACTGCACGACGTGCTCGATGTCGCCTATGTCTATGCCGAGCTCCATCGATGATGTGCAGATTAGCCCTGCCAGCCTGTTCTTCTTTAACAGGTCCTCGACCTCCATCCGGGATTCCCTGGACAGGGAGCCGTGGTGCACACCCACAGGCATTTCGAGCAGCCTGAACCTCGAGCCCAGCACCTCTGCGGATTCGCGCGTATTCACGAATATGAGTGTCGACCTGTGGGAACCCACGATATCTCCTATGGTACGAAGGTGCGATGCCACTTCAGGCGAGCACGAAAGCCGCTTTGACAGGAGCGCATCCCCCTTCGAAGGCTGCGGGGATGCTACTGTGAGCTCAAGCGACCTTGCAACTGATACTTCGAACAGGTTTACATTCCTGTCAGTGCCTGCAAGGAATTTCCCGACTTCATTTGGCGTCCCGACTGTGGCAGATAGCCCAATCCTCTGGTACTCGCCTGCCACCTCCACGAGCCGCTCAAGCGCAATAGAGA
>DUGO01000155.1 GCA_013331375.1 Candidatus Methanoperedentaceae archaeon
GCGAAGCAGGCATCCTCTGTGTAGGGCGTGCATAGCCATTCCGGTACATGCTCTGGCAAATCCCAGCCTGTGCAGCGGTATTGATGATAGTGGTACTATTGCTATTGCTGCTGCTCCCGGTAACCATGCAGGTGGATTCTGCGAGAAGTGAGGGAAAGGTCAGAGTCAGCTTCAGCGTGGCGTGGCTTGCCTTTTTGCTCCGATATTCCATGACTGAGCTGAAAAAGAGGATATAACCGATACGTATCAGAATCTTGGATGCTCTCCCTGCTCTCAGTCATCTGCCAGCAAACCAAAACTTTTTACAACACTAACCTGGTGAAAACATTTTTTATTACCACAATCCAATCAGCTACCATGATTCTCGGCATCGACATTGGCGGCGCGAACACGAAGCTTGCATCCTCAGATGGCAGTCACACTGAAATCCACTACCTGCCCCTGTGGAAGAGCAGCCTGCTGCCCGAGGTGCTGAAAGACATAGCCAGCCGCCACAAGCCCGAAGCTGTGGGAGTCGTGATGACAGGCGAGCTGGCAGACAGCTTTTCAGACAAGGATGAGGGCATCCAGTACATCGCAAGGGCTGTGGAAGAGGCTTTTGCAGATGTATGGTATATCGACAGCAGCGGTACGCCTGCCCGTGAGGCGAAAAGGAGCGCGGCTGCAGCAAACTGGGCTGCATCAGCCGTGCTGGCAGGAAGGGATTTCGGGGACTGCATCTTCGCCGATACCGGAAGCACGACCACTGACATCATCCCTGTCGTGAACGGGGCTGCAGCCTGCGCAAAGACCGACCTTGAGAGGCTGTGCAGGGGCGAGCTCATCTACGCAGGCGCGCTTCGCACCAATCTTGCGGCATTGATGGACAGGGTTGAATTGCGCGGATGCGCCTGCCGCATTTCTTCCGAGCTATTCGCGATAACGGGGGACGTGTACCTGCTTTTAGGGCACATAAGCGCAGAGGCGTATAACTGCGAAACGCCGGACGGCTCAGGAAAGGACACAGGCTCAGCCAGGCGGAGGCTTGCGCGCGTGGTCTGCGCTGATATCCATGAGCTGTCTGACGAAGATCTCATTAGCATTGCAGAGCAGGCAAAGCAAAAGCAGGTGAGCGAGCTTGCAGGGGCGCTTTCGGGCTGCGCCGGTAAGTGGAAATTGGAGCGCGTGGTAGGATGCGGTCTTGGCGAGTTCCTCATCGAAGAAGCCTGTGCAAAGGCAGGGCTTGGTTTTACATCGGTATCACAGGAATACGGGCATGATATCTCGGTCGTGTTCCCTGCATATGCGGCAGCACGAATAGTATCAGAGAAATGCTTTTGACCGAAAATGCCAGATTCACTTGCATGATCCGCCCCTTCAAACACCACACCCCAACAATCTCACCCGGCGCCTTTATTGCAGACACTGCGGTCGTTATCGGATGCGTGAGCATAGGCGAGCTCTCAAGCGTATGGTTCAACGCTGTCATACGGGGCGACCGCAGCCGTATAGTCATCGGAGAGCGGACGAGTGTGCAGGACTGCTCTGTCATCCACTCCGACAGGGAGCATGACGTGAACATAGGGAATGGAGTCACGATAGGGCACGGGTGCGTACTCCACGGATGCACGGTCGGGGATGACGTGCTTGTGGGCATGAACACCACAGTGCTGAACGGCGCACGCATAGGCAGCGGCTCGCTCGTGGGTGCCGGCGCGCTCGTAACCGAGGGTACGGTCGTGCCAGAGAGAAGCCTTGTGCTCGGAATCCCTGGTAAGGTGGTCAGGGGGCTTTCGGATGATGAGATAGAGGGCATAAAAAGAGGCGCGGACGTGTACGTGGCACTTGCAGGGGACTACAGGTAATACTTTCGCACAGGTTTGAAAAGCCTTTTAGTCGCGAATGATAATAGATGGCATGGATATGGATGAAAAGGGATGAAAAAAGTATATCTTGCAGCCGCGCTTTTTTCTGAAGCCGAGCGCGATTTTAACCGCAAGCTCAGGGATGAGNNCCTGCCTCAGGAGGACTCAAACGACCACGACAAAGGGCACAGCCCGACCGAACATACATTTGAGCAGAACGTTGAAGGCATTGAAAGGGCAGACATAGTAGTTGCAGTGCTTGACGGCGTGGATGTGGATTCCGGCACCGCCTGGGAGATAGGCTACGCAATGGCGCGCGGGAAGCCTGTGGTCGGGATAAGGACCGACTTCCGCACTCTCGGGTGCGAAGGTGCCGTGAACCTGATGATAGGCAGGTCGGTGAGAGTTATATGCAGGAACGCAGGGGAGCTGCTCGCAGAGCTGGGAAAGCTATAGACTTTTTTATCACTTCCGATTATTTTCCCCCTGTATCCGTTACCGGCAGCGGCTGTGCCTTACAATGCAAGCACTGCGGGCAGCGGCTGCTGCGCCATATCACGCCTGCTGCAAGCCCTGAGAACCTGCTTTCGGTTGCTCAGCAGCTGGCAGCCTCGGGCGCCAGGGGCATCCTTCTCACAGGCGGCTGCAACAGGAGCGGGAAAGTGCCGCTATCGGATTTTTCGGATACAATCCGCAGGATAAAGGACTCAACCGACCTTATCATTGCTGCGCATACTGGTTTTATCACGGCGGATGAGGCGCTGAGCCTTGCTTGCTCGGGCATTGACGGCATCGCTTTCGACGTTGTGGGCGATATGGCTACCGTGCGCAGGGTGTACGGGTTTACAGCCACCGAGGATGAGTATATAGACAGCCTGCGGGCTGTGAATGACGCCGGTATCCGGCTTTTTCCCCATGTGTGTGTGGGACTTGACTTCGGGAAGCTCGGGGGTGAGCTTCATGCACTTGAGATGATACGCAGCATTGAGCCGGCTGCTGTTGTGGTAACCGGGCTCATGCCCGTGGCAGGAACTGCGATGGCAGGATGCCGCCCCGGATTTGGGGATTTCATCGGTATTGTCTGCGCTGCCCGGGAGCAGTTCCCGGATACGCCCGTGGTGCTCGGCTGCGCCCGCTCTGCAGGCAGGGAACGTGAGGCGATGGACATTGCTGCAATAGATGCCGGTATCGATGGCATCGCACTTCCCACCCCGCGCGCAGTGCGGTATGCGGCTGCAAGCGGCTTTACTATTAATTACTATGGCTCATGCTGCGGGATACCTCCGGGTGAGAAAACGAGAATTCACGGGGGAATTCCTGATAAACAGGAATGATTATGGGGTCAGCTTTTTGCAGGCTGGTGCGGGCTGGTTTTTGCCTCCCCCCGCATGAGCGAAGTGAGTATCCCTGCAGCGCATACTATAGCTGCAACAATGAACGCTGCCCGGAATCCAGC
>DUGO01000014.1 GCA_013331375.1 Candidatus Methanoperedentaceae archaeon
CAGGTACTGCACAGGATGGATACTCTTGTTATATTCAAGGTGGCAACCGCTGCATTCAACGCTGCTATCGTGCTTCGCCTTTGGCGAATGGCATGTAATGCAGAATGTGCTGTTGACTGCCGGCTTTGTGATGGTTGCGTTATGGATGATGCCTGAGCCGTGGCATGTCGCGTTCGTGCATCCCGGATTCGTGCCGAGAGCCGAGTGGTTGGCTATGGATGAATTCCACGCGGAATCCGCCATCTCGGTCGTGAATGCGCTTGAGGTGTTGCGGTGGCAGTACGTACAGTTCGCCGCCCCGCCCACATTGTACGGCGCTGACCCTGTCTTGTTGCTGCCGTAGTGGCTCACGTTCGCGTACGATGACAGCGGTCCGCCGGGGTCGCTGTTCGCGATTATCATCTCAGGCTTACTGTGGCAGCCTGCACATGAGTCATTGACATTCGAATAGTATTTTGTATTGATGTCAGCGGATGCCGAGTAGTGCTCGCTCACGACGCGCGCGCTGAAGTTCCCCTGCATGTGGCACTGCGTGCAGCGCTTCGGAGTATCATAGCCGTCCGGGTGCTCGGTCGCAGGCAGCTCGGCTGCATTGACCACGTTATCCGCAGAAACTGAGCTGTTGGTATGGCATGCCCAGNNATTGAATTGGTGGTGTTCATCTTGCCGACATCGACCTTCGGTGTGCCCCGTCCGATGTCGTGGCAGAGCGTGCAGTTGCGCCCGCCGGCTCTCCCCACAGGCACCGCATGCGCATCAAGCTTTGAGGCGCTGTCGTAGTGGCAGGACTTGCAGTCTGTGCTTGTATGACCTACGTTCGAGCCGCCGTTGGAAGATATATTCAGACCGCCCGAGATGTTGTGGCAGCGCCAGCACTGCTCGTTGATATTTGACCCTGCCCTCAGACCTGCCGACAGGTTGGGCATCGTCTGACCGTGCGGCACTGAATGGCAGAGTGTGCAGGAGACTCTGGCTGGTACCGAGGTCGTATGATTATGTGACTTTTCATTGGTTATGTTTTTCAGCATATCAGTACCATCTAAGACAGCCCCTGCCTGCGACCAGGATGGAACTGTCCTGTTCTCTATCTCGGTCGTCGAATGACAGCTTCCGCTATAGCCGCTCGTTCCCTGCGAGCAGGAAGGTCTGTCTGTCGTGTCTGCCCTGCCACCTCCCCCATAATCGAAAAGATTTGTAGACGCCGGGTCATCATGGCAAAACAGGCAGTAAACCGCCCCGCCTCCGCTCCTGTCCTTCCATGATGCTGAGACCCCATATGGCGCCGCGCTGTCTTTTCGGGTTGAATTCCAGTTATATTCCTCCATTCCTTTCTCGGTCATGGTGGAGTCGGGGAGCGATGTGTTCAACAGCCTGAAATGGATATCCAGATTCGCGTAAGGGATTGTCTGGGATACGTTCTCAAAGAAATGCTCATAGCCACCGTGGCATGCTGTGCATAGGTCGAAAGTGCCAGCATTTTCGTCAATGTGCGATGGATGAGAATTAATACCAGTCTGATGGCATCTTCCCCAGCTAATTAAAACGTAGTTAGTCGCATTCAGTCCAGAACCTGTGTCTCTAACATCCAGTTTCACTCTAATCTGGTCATCAACTCTCGGATTTGTGGTTACATCAGATAAGAGCGTTGCATTCATGAAAATCGTTGTTGTATATATGCTATCGTTTGACTGTGTATCATTCATTAATGCGGCATCGTTCAAATATCGTACCTGGGTGAAATATCTGTTGCTGGCGCTCAAGGCGTGGTGAACTGTCCAATCATTTTTTTCGTAATGGTCAAACACTGTGTCATTCAGGGTAACAGAAATATTCCTGTTCCCCATCATATTCCCGTCATCATCCAGAACTATCGCATAAACAAGGATGTATTGCCCCTCTTCATTCAGATTTGCATTGGTATAATATGTAGGAGGACCCGTTGTCGTTCTTTCAATCCACCATGCCGTGTAGACCTTCTTGTCAGTAAATGCTATCACCTGCGACGGCGTCCCCTCCGCGCCCGCCTGCGGTACCAGCACAGCTAAAAGCAGCACACCGCAGAGCAAAATACACAGGTCCCGTATTATCCTGTTCTTATCCATCCTATCCATTCCGTTTTCCCGATCGGCCCACCCCCTGCAGGGATGCCACGCACCGGATTCCCAATAGTATGAGTTAATCAATCGAATATATATAGTTTTAGAAATCATGATAATGATGAAAAGCTTACCGCGTTCCTCAGCACCAGAATCAACATCCCGATTAGCAAAAGGCCGCTGCCAATCCAGATAAAGCTCATGCCAGGTATGACCTTAACATTTGCCACGGAAATAAATACCTGCTCGGTCGTGCCAATGCCCTGGTATGTAATATAAACGTCATACAGGAGACTCCTGTATATGAGCGGGCGAGTGACGTACTCTTCGCGGGCACCCACGGATGAATACGCGGTAAAGCTCGCCTCGCCGGTGCCTATGCGCTCGCCATTTTTATATATATTATAGATGCCTATCTTGCTGAAGGCTGCGCCCGTATGCCCGTGCTGGAGGGGATACGCCAGGTCTGCAAGCTGGATTTCATAGCCGCCGACTTCCTTGGTATCCCCAAAAGACCTGAATAGCACTGTCTCGGAAACCGCATACGTGGACATCATCACGCCTGCAAGCAGGATTACAGTGCCGAGATGGATTATGTCCGGGGCTATTCTCCCTGCAATGCCCCTCCCGCCCGCGGTGGCATCCCGCACAAGTCCGAGTGCCGCGACTATGGCGCTCGCTGCAAGCAGCCCTGCGATGACATTGGAATAGGTGCCTCCCGCAGGAGCCTCTATGATGAAGAGCACCATCACAGCTGCAAACAGCACCGCAGCTATGCGCCTGTTCCTTGCAAGGCATAACCCCATGACAGAGATCAGTATAATCGTTACCGGAAGCCCCCAGTCGATGTACAGCGCAGGCGAAATGGATAGCGCACTCACGAAGCCGGGGGCTGCGAGACCCCACAGCAGCAGGAACGCAAGCGCAGACATGAGCGCTATTGACAGGCTGAAAAGCCGCGACCTGCCCGCGCCCGCCCATGTCCTTCTCGCCAGAATCGCGATTGAAATCAATGACAGCGTTCCCGCAAGCAGTGAAATGTCAAGAAGCCCTCTGCTTGACCCCTCCCCGAAGCTGTGCGTTGAGTTAAAGCCCCCGCCGTGGATTACGTACATGGAGTAGAGGGCAAGAACAAAGGAGAAAGCACCCAGGGCGGGCGTGACGACCGGGTACTCGTTTATCCTGTACCTTGAAGACGCATGCAGGTATGCGGTCAGCAGAAGCCACACCATGACCGATGAATTGAACGCGGGGTCCCATGTCCAGTACCAGTTCCACGCCTCATACGACCACACGCAGCCTGCAGCTATGCCTCCGCCCAGCACAAGCCATGCAAGCCGGCTGTAGCCCGATGAGAACCTGTCCCATCCAGGCGTCCCGCGGAGCATATGCGCCAGGGACGAGGCAAAAGCAACAGTAAGGAATGCATATCCTGCAAAAATGCCGGGAGGGTGGAACACAGCCCAGATATTGACAAGCAGAGGCGGCAATCCCATGCCATCTCCCGGGATGTCCTCGCCAGGATGCACCTCATTGAAATTCTTAAAAGGGGAATCCTGGAGAACCAGGGGCACGAACAGCATCCCCACTGACATCACGATGACGCTTATCTTTTTACCATCACTGCCGCCGCGCTCGTGGAGATGCAGGGCTGCGAGCGCAGCAACCCATACGAATAGCAAAAGCGCACCCGGCACGTCAGTCCAGACAGCCGTCAGCCTGTAGACCCAGGGGAGTTCAGTACTGCTGAATCTCCATACGTAATACAGCGAAAAGTCCGAAGTTATGAAATAATAAGCCAGCAGCAGGAACGCTGCAGTCACAGAAATCGCGTAGCTCCATAAGAGAGCCCTGATGTATGGGCTTTCAATTGCCCATGCCCC
>DUGO01000066.1:0-203 GCA_013331375.1 Candidatus Methanoperedentaceae archaeon
CTGGCTGACCACCCGCTCGGTCACATTCGTGTCATAGCCGCTACCCCGCACGGGCACAATGGAGTCGATCTCATCGAAGAATATTATTGCGGGAGATGCATGCCTGGCTTTCCTGAAGGTCTCACGTATCGCCCGCTCGGACTCGCCCACGTACTTGCTCAGAAGCTCGGGACCCTTGATACTGATGAAATTCGCCTCGCTTT
>DUGO01000066.1:245-6833 GCA_013331375.1 Candidatus Methanoperedentaceae archaeon
CCCGCCGATATCATCCCACCGCACATGCGGCACCTCCACGTATACCTCACGCATGGCAGAGGGCTCGATGGCTTTGAGCGCATCCTCGAAGCTTTTCCGCGTCACCCGCAGGCTGTCAATCTTTTCAGGAGGTATGTCCTCGCTCATCTTTATTTCAGGCACGAGCTTTCGCAGCACGTGCATGGCAGCCTCCTTACACAGCGACGAAATGTCAGCACCCACAAAGCCATGCGTCTTGTCAGCGACCTCGCGAAGCCCACCGTTGAGCAGCTCCTCCGAAAGCGGCATGCCNNTATCTCTATCTCGCGGTCAAAGCGCCCGCCTCTCCGTATCGCCTCGTCGAGCGCATCCGGGCGGTTAGTGGCTGCGATGACTATCACCTGACCGCGGCTCTTGAGACCGTCAAGCAGCGACAGGAGCTGTGCGACCACCCGCCGCTCCACCTCCCCGGTGACCTCGCTGCGCTTGGGGGCTATGGAATCGACCTCGTCTATGAAAATAATGGATGGTGCAGACCTCTCAGCTTCGTCGAATATCTCGCGCAGCATCTTCTCGCTCTCGCCATAATACTTTGAAACGATCTCGGGTCCGCTTATGGAGATGAAATTCGCCTCAGTCTCCGTGGCGACCGCCTTTGCTATCAGTGTCTTTCCAGTACCCGGCGGACCGTAGAGCAGAACGCCTTTGGGCGGCTCGATGCCAAGCTTCTGGAAAACCTCGGGGTGGCGCAGGGGCAGCTCTATCATTTCCCGTATCTGGGATATCTCCTGCTTGAGACCGCCTATGTCCTCATAAGTGACGCGCGTAGCGCTGAAGAGCTCTCCTTCGGACACAACGGTCTCCTTGACCGATATCTCGGTGTTCTTTGTCGTGACCACAGGACCGGCAGGCTGGACTGAAATGACTATATAAGTTAGGGGACTGCTGACCGTCTCGACCCTGACCTTCTGTCCGCGAACGAGCGGACGCCCCTCGAGTATGCGGTGGAGGTACTGGGAGCCGCCTGCAAGCCTCACGTGCTGCATTGGCGCGAGGATGACCTTTTTTGCCTCAAGCACGACCGCCTTCCGCACCCTGACAGTGTCGTCAAGCGCAACCCTCGCGTTTGAGCGCACGCTTCCGTCGATGCGGATGAGCCCTTTGCCGCCGTCATCAGGGTAACCCGGTCGCACCACTGCGTAGGTTATCTCATTTCCAGTTATCTGGACGATTTCATCGCTGGCAAGACCGAGCTCTTCCATGGTCTTCCGGTCTATCCTTGCCAGGTCATGTCCCACGTCCCTGTGGACCGCTTCTGCGACCCTGAGGACTATCTCATCAGGCATGTTTGTAACAAAGTTGGCGGGCTGAATAATAAGGCTTTTGTGGAGCGCTATTTGTATTTGATTTTGAGCTTATCTCCTGTCCAGTCATACGCCGGTGCCTTTCTCACGCGCCTGCCTATCTTTTCCCGCAGCGCGTGAGCTACGATGGGTAATGCGATTGTGGCATCCACGAACACCTGCACCTTCTTTGCCACAGGCGATATCTTTCCCCACGAGACCGCCTCGTCAAACGTGCATCCTGAAAGCCCACCCCAGTGCGGCGCATCCGCAGTAAATTGAATCGCATAGTCATGCCCCCCAACGTCGAGCCCGAGTATCGAGGTTATGACCTCGGTCTGCTGGATGAAGTTCTTGGGCACCCCGCCGCCAACATAGACCACGCCCGTTTTCCCCGAGGCTTCAACCATCTGGGTTATCTCGTCAACGTCCTTTATCTGGTCAACATTCACGAAGTTACCGCCGCGCCTTGCTATCATGAGACCGATGCCTATGGACGAGTCGCAGAGCGCGGGGATGAATATGGGCACGTCGTTCTCATAAGCGCTTATGACTATGGAGTCCCTGTCACCGCCCCGGCGCTTCAATTCTTCCCCGAGTATGCTCATGAACTCCCGCGAAGAGTAATCCTTTTTCGGAAGCGTTGAGGCGAAATCCGCGATGAAATGGTCTGCGGTCCGAAACTCGCTCTCAACTGCGAAAACATCATATATCCTGTCAACACCGTGCTTGAACAGCTCCTCATCATCCGCAAGGTGCGAGCCCACGTAATGCTTCCTGCCGAGTGCCTCATGGATATCATGGAACATGTTCGCTCCCGTGCTAACAAGGCAGTCTATGAACCTGTGCTGGATGAGGTATGAAACTATCCTTCGCATGCCAGCCGGCACCATTGCGCCTGTGAGCCCCATGAATATGGTCGTGTCCTTCTCCTTGAGCATCTCGTCCCATGCTGCAATGGACTCTGCCAGCTTCCTTCCCTGGAATCCTGTACCCAGCATGGCATCTGCAAGCTGACCGATTGTCCTGTCCGCGACATCCACTGGTCTTGTGGCATGTTGAAGAAACTTGTTCCGCATAGCAGGCGCATATAGTGAGGGATTCGGAAATAAGCTTTTTGACTTGAGTACCTGAAATCAGGATATTGGGCATCAAGCCATGCCGTCTCCTGCTAGCACAAGTTCGGCAGCATGCCTGCCACTGAATATCGAAGTCCCCATCCCTCCGTAAAAAAGCCGGGTGAAGGACTGCAATCCCGCCATAAATAGTCCCTTCACAGGGGTGAACTAATCGTGGAGGGGAAGTCAGACTTTATATATAAGCAGGATAAAACTGTTATGGGATGAAGTGGCAGAAACCAGACGAAGAACTCGGCAGGCTGCTTGAGGCGAGCCTTGCTTCGTTCAATGTCAGGAAAAAGAAGATGTTCGGCTTTCCAGCCTATTTCGTCAATGACAATATGCTTGCAGGCGTGTTCGAGGACAAGCTCTTCCTCCGGATGCCGGAAAAGGACAGGCAGGAGATGGCTGGCGGCATACGTCCCTTCGAGCCAGTGAGCGGGCGGACCATGAGAGAATACGTCGTCCTGCCCGCATCCGTCTACGGCAATCCGGATAAGCTCGGGGAGCTGCTTGAGCATTCCTATGCATATGCGTCTTCATTGCCGCAGAAAAAAGGAAAACGGAAAAAGAGAGATTGAACCTGCAAAAGAGATGGGGGTTATTGCATGAAGAGAGCTATCGAAAAGGTATTGAAGGGGAGACCCACAATCGAGGGTGCCGGAGTCCGCCTGAAGAGAGCGTTCGGGTTTGATGAAGCGCCTGAGCTTGACCCGTTCCTGATGCTTGACGATTTCCATTCAGGCAATCCTGATGACTACCTTGCAGGTTTCCCGTGGCATCCGCACAGGGGCATAGAAACAGTGACGTACATGCTTGAGGGCAGGGTCGAGCACGGTGACAGCATGGGGAATAAAGGGATGCTAGGACCAGGGGACGTGCAGTGGATGACAGCAGGCAGCGGCATCATCCACCAGGAGATGCCTAAAGGCGAAAACGGGAACATGTGGGGATTCCAGCTGTGGGTGAATTTGCCAGCATCGCATAAGATGATGGACCCCAGGTACAGGGAAGTAAAGAATGAGGAGATACGGGAGGTTGAGATTGGCGAGGAAACCAGTGTTCGGGTCATCAGCGGTGAGCTGCGCGGTGTGAGGGGTCCGGTCAGAGACCTTGTGGTGGATGTGGAATATCTTGATGTGACAATGGGACAGGGTTCGGAATTCGAGCACGCAATCAGGAAAGGGAACAGGACGCTTGCTTATGTCGTCAGGGGCAGCGGGTATTTCGACAGCGAAAAGAAAAGCCCTATCATTCCCGAGCATCTTGTGATTTTTACAGATGGTGATAGCGTCAGGATACGTGCACAGGATGAGGGTCTGCGCTTCCTCCTGCTTTCAGGCAAGCCTCTTGGTGAGCCTGTGGCATGGTACGGACCTATCGTCATGAATACAGAGGAGGAACTGGAGGTCGCATTTCGGGAATACAGGAACGGCACGTTCATAAAGCATAAGGTGAGATAACGCTCCTGAGCTATTTTTCCTTCTTCCCCTTCTTTTTCACGTGCTTGTCAAAAACAGAAGGCAGGTGGACAACGTATGTGCCGTCCTCCTTGAGCGCCATGACGATCTCGTTGCCCTGCATGAGCGAGCCCAGGTTAAGCTCATAAGAGCCTGGCTGGACGATGCGTATCGACTCGACCCTGCTACCGTCAAGCGGGGTAGATGACGGTTTTGACTCATCCTTCTCAAGTATCTGGTTGACCTCGATTATGAAGCGCTCTGCAGCGTTCTCCAGCGGCTTTGCAGTACCACCTGCAGCCACTCCTTCCGGTTCCTGCTGAACAGGCTTCTGATTCTCCTGCCTCAGTGGCGGCGCGCCTGATATGATGGCGAACGGGGATGTATCCTCTTTCACGTACAGGAACTTGTTCCAGCCGCATGCAGGACAGCCGTTCAGTATGATGGCAGCCCCGTCCTTGAATATCTTCTCACAACGCGTGCATTTGTGCGGCATGTCTCATGACCTTGATGACACAAGAGCGCTTATCAGGTCCCTGTCTTTTTTGATGGTCTTGAGCTGGTTCGCAGGTCCTATGACGGTCAGCCTTGTCTTTACAGTGTTCTTCCCAAAAAAGCGGTTGAATATCGTATAGTTCTGTTTCACGGGATAGCTCTCTATCTCTATCCCGCTGAAGTCCTCGGGCGATATCTCGGTCATCGTCATCTCGATGAGCTTTGTCTGTTCGTTGGGCGTCAGTCCCTTCTCAACCACAAGGATCTTCCCGTTCCTCACCTCATCAAGGATGTGCCGTATCTTCTCCATGGGCGTCATGGACTCAAGCATATCCTCGGACAGCAGGTCAAGCTGTATTCCTTCCATGGTATCACCCGAACCTGTCTGCGATCTTGTCGTAGAGCATGTCCATGTTCTGTCCCGCAAGCGCGGATATGGGCACCATCGGATGCTGCGGGAAGGCGCTGTGTATGCGTGCCGGGGATGCAGTCGGCAGGTCTATCTTATTGGCTACTATGAGGAGCGGCAGCTTGCGTGCCTCCATGTTGCCTATCACTGTCACGTTCACCTGCGTGTACGGGTCTTCGGTTGCATCCATCACAAGTATCACCCCGTCAAGGTCGTCCAGCCATTTCACAGCCTCTATCACGCCCTCTGTCGCCTCCTTGGCGCGGCGCTTTGCTTCGTCCTCGGTCATGCCGAACGCCATGAAATCGTGGAAATCGATTTTGGTCGCAAGACCCGGCGTGTCCACGACGTCCAGCTTCACCTTCGAGCCGTTAGATTCGATCTGGACGCCTTCGCGCCTGCGAACCCGCCGCGTCTCGTGAGGTACCGGTGACACAGGTCCCATGGCATCACCCGTGAAGTCCCTGACGATCCTGTTCGCAAGCGTTGTCTTGCCTGCATTGGGAGGACCGTATATCCCTATCCGCGATACTTTCTTCCTGAATATCCTGTTGAACAGGTGCGAGAAGCCCAGTTTGCTCATCAGTCCCATACAGCATCGCCACCTTCTGTGAGGTCAAGCTTATTAAACTTACCCCGGCGGAAAATAGCCGCGATGGTATTCGCCTGTGCAAAGCTGCCCGTGCCCGCTCTTATGAGCATTCGCCTTTTTATAGTATCCCCTCCTTTTTATATGTTACATGAACGTTTATATATAGGTTGCGGGAGGCTCGACCCAAGCAATCACATTCGGTTTTCCACAGGCACGATGAACCTGGGCGGTTACCAATTCATAGATTCGCCATTTAAATTTAGCGATTTTTTACGCTTGCAGTGGACTTTTGCATTAGCTA
Organism: Candidatus Methanoperedentaceae archaeon; assembly: GCA_013331375.1. Lineage (GTDB taxonomy): Archaea > Halobacteriota > Methanosarcinia > Methanosarcinales > Methanoperedenaceae > UBA10536 > UBA10536 sp10536u. The sequence goes on from DUGO01000066.1 coordinate 5,943, forward strand.
AACTAACACTTGTTTTTCAATTCAGAATGGCAACCGATTAGACAGGATAACAGGATTTACAGGATATGTATTGTTTATCCAGTTAATCCTGTTCATCCTGTCTAAGATTTATAAATGGACTAAATGGGGGCGCTCCGCAAAATAATGCTTCGACATATTACGTACGACGCCAGCGATGTGTTTGGAAAAATAACACTGACTCATAGCTTCTGCATAAGAAGTTACCAACGCTTTTGGGCAGACATTGGTAACTGCCTACTCGGAAGCAGGCAAAAGTATAAATAGGCATCCGGCATTATCGGGTGATAGATAACTTTTAAGTGTTGAATTAATCTAGACTTCGTAAAGTTGGGGTTAAAGCTCTTAATTGTTTTAAAAACTAAAGAGGTATATGAAATAGCGTTACGCTTTTTCAGGAAAATCATGGAAAGCTTCAGAAATCTGGGCATCAGTGCCCAGTTATTAGCATCAATAAAAGATGCAAAGTTCGAAAAACCAAGCGAAATACAGGAGAAATCCATCCCCCCGATACTTGCGGGAAACGATGTCATAGCCGGATCCGCAACCGGTTCCGGAAAGACGCTCGCATTCGGCGCCGGAATATTGCAGCGCTGCGAGAGGGGACGGGGTATCCAGGCACTGGTGCTTACTCCCACAAGGGAACTCGCGGAACAGGTCGCAAAGGCACTTACGAGATTTTCAAAGTACAAGCCGCTTGGCATCATTGCGGTTTACGGTGGCGTCGGCATCACCCCGCAGATTAGCGGATTGCGGACTGCGGATGTCGTAGTAGGAACGCCTGGCAGGATACTTGACCATATCTGCAGGAATACCATCAGGCTGGGCGGTGTTAAAACGCTCGTACTCGACGAGGCAGACCGGATGTTTGAT
>DUGO01000226.1 GCA_013331375.1 Candidatus Methanoperedentaceae archaeon
TTAGTGCACATACATCAGTAAAGGAACTGTACAGTGTATTGAAGAACGATGGCGTGACGAACACTTTTGACAGGTTCGACGCCCAGGGGAAGCGCTGCTCGTTCTGCGAGCAGGGGATAAGCTGCCAGTTATGCAGCAACGGACCGTGCAGGATAAAGCCGGGAGCTGACAGGGGCGCATGTGGCATCGATGCGGACGGTATGGCGATGAGGAATATGCTCTTCCTGAACACCATGGGTGCCTCGACGTACACATTCCACGCAAAAGAAGTTGCAAAGACTTTGAAGGCTACTGCATCCGGAAAGACACCTTTCCAAATAAAGGATGAGGCAAAACTCAAAGCGCTTGCGGAAAAGCTCGGGGTGACGACCGAAAAAGACACCAAAGAGCTCGCTGCTGCAGTCGGGGATGCGATGCTCGCGGTGATACATGCCGATTCGGAAGCCGAGCTCGCCAGTGTCCGGGGCTTTGCACCTGAATCAAGGATCAAGGTCTGGAGAAAGCTCGGTATACTGCCCGGCGGACCGCTCAATGAGATCATGGACTGCGTCTCAAGCGCCCAGACCAATATCGATGGGGACTATATCTCCCTGGCAAAGAAAGCCCTGCGCCTGGGCATCGCCACGATCTACGGCTCGCAGATACCGCTTGAGCTTGCCCAGGATGCGCTCTTTGGCACTCCCTCGCCGCACACAATCAATGTCGACCTCGGCATTATCGACCCTGCGTACGTGAACATCGTGGTCAACGGTCATGAGCCGTTCGTGGGCGCAGCACTGATAAAAGCCGCATATGAGCCCGAGAACCAGGAAAGGGCTAAAAAAGCAGGTGCAAAGGGTCTGCGGATAATCGGCTCGATTGAGACCGGGCAGGAGCTTGTGCAGAGGTTCCAGACCGATGACGTGTTCGTGGGTCTCACAGGCAACTGGCTCAGCATAGAGCCGGCTCTTGCCACGGGCGGGGTGGACGTGCTCGCGATGGACATGAACTGCTCGCCACCAGCCCTCGGGCAGTACCAGGAGAACTACAACATGACGCTGGTATCTGTCTCAAAGCTCATTAGCGTGCCAGGAATGAAAAAGCGGATTGTATATAAGCCAGATGAGGTGGCGGCGCAGGCCGGGCAATTGATAGATATCGCGATTGAGAACTTCAAGAGGCGAAAAGGCAAAAAGACCAATCCTTCGGATAAGAAGCAGAAAGCCTTGATCGGCTTCTCAGCTGAGGCATGCCTTGCCGCGCTCGGAGGAACACTCGACCCGCTTCTTGATGTCATCAAGAACGGCACGATTAAAGGTGTCGTGGCTCTGGTAAGCTGCTCGACGCTGATGAACAGGGGGCAGGACGTGAATTCCCTGGCGATGGCAAAAGAACTGATAAAGCGGGATATCCTTGTCATAAGCGCAGGCTGCGGCAATGCTGCGATGCAGGTGGGCGGTCTTGCAACACTGGAGGCACGGCAGAAGGCTGGACCGGGGCTCCGCGCGGTGTGCGAGAAGCTGAACATTCCCCCTGTGCTGAGCTTCGGCACATGCACTGACACGGGTAGGATAGCGCTCCTGGTCACCGCGGTCGCAGATGCTCTCGGCGTTGATACCTCGCAGCTCCCCGTGGCTGTGACAGCGCCCACCTATATGGAGCAGAAGGCGACCATCGACGGCGTTTTTGCGGTGGCGTTCGGGCTATATACCCATGTGTCACCCGTCCCGTATGTCGCAGGAGCACCAAGGCTGGTGAGGCTGCTCACAAAGGACGTGGAAGAACTGACCGGGGGAAAACTCGCTGTTGAAACGGACATGGTGATGGCTGCGAACGGCATTGAAGAGCACATAATGAAGAAGCGCAGGGCTCTGGGGCTGCCTGCGTAGATAGGTTGCAGTAACTACGCTTCCTGTGGTCAGCCAGCTCATGAACTGCGCCGCCGGGACTATCCCGTTCGCCCGGCGGCAGATCTTATAGTTACCTGAACGGCGGCAGGCAGGGATACTGGCCGTATAATGCAACATGGGACAGCGGACCTGATGCCTGGGGCGACCTTGAGATAGCGGAGTAACGTGCTGATTCGTTAAAAAAATACTGGCGATTCAGCCTCTATCTGCGCCTGTACCTGTTTTTCTGACGCCGAGAGAGAGGCGTACCTATCCTTCGTTCAGGTTTTCGGATTGAAACCATCTGCATGGCAGGCACTGTGTCTTCGGCTATCTCAAATTCATTGTTTTTCAAAACGTTTGAGAAATTCTCATAATCCTGGCTCGAAAGGATATTTATGGCTTTGCCTTCTGCGCCTGCGCGTGCGGTCCTGCCAACCCTGTGGACATACTGCTTGCTTTCCCTGGGGATATCGTAATTGTAAACATGGGAGACTCCTCGAATATCGAGACCGCGGGCAGCCACGTCCGTACATACAACCACGCAGGATTTACCCGAATGGAACATCTGCATAACGCTATTGCGTTTGCCCTGGGTAAGTCCACCGTGTATCGCCTCTGCTGCTATGCCCGTGAGATTCAGGTTCCTTGCAACCCTATCAGTATTCCGTTTGGTATTGCAGAAGACCATGACGAGCCGTGATTTCTCATGCTTTAGCAGGTGCACCAGCAAAGAGAATTTCTGCTCATTGCCAACATCATAATACGTCTGGACAAGTTTTTTCGGG
>DUGO01000224.1 GCA_013331375.1 Candidatus Methanoperedentaceae archaeon
GGCGGATGCGGCGTTATTTCGGTAGCCGCAAATGTCGTGCCTGCAAAAGTGGCAGGTATGGTGGATGCGTTCAGGAGCGGCAACATGGAAGAAGCCAGGAGGCTGCATTTTGAGCTTGCGCCCCTTGTACGTGCGCTGTTCCTTGAGACAAACCCGATACCCGTAAAGAGGGCATGCGAACTCATGGGGCTTGCGGCTGGCGCGCCGAGGCTGCCTCTTACGGCGCTTGGCAAGGATAACGAGAAGCTGCTGAGGAGCGCACTTGAGTCCCTGAAGGTGCTATGATACGCGCTGCAGTGACTGGCGCCAACGGGCGCATGGGATCGCTGATTATAAGCAACATACTGGGATCAAAGGACATCCAGCTCGTGGCTGCGATAGATAATGTAAACATCGGGAAGGATGCAGGTGAAGCCATTCATGCGGGTAAGGTAGGTGTCCCAATCACAGCGGCTGCCGAGCTTGATTCCGAACTTTCCCGCACAAAGCCCGACGTGCTCATAGACTTCACAGTGGCTGCTGCGGTCGTGGGGAACGTGCAGGCAGCATCAAAGAACAGGGTCAATCTCGTTGTGGGGACGACCGGCTTCTCCCAGGAGCAGTACGCTCAGATGGAGAGCGCGATACGCGGTAGCGGCAAAGCAGCGGTCATATCGCCCAACTTCGCCGTAGGCGTCAATGTCTTTTATAAGATAGTCGAGAGCGCAGGCGCGTACCTTCGGGATTTCGATGCCGAAATCATAGAGATGCACCATAACAAGAAGCTCGATGCCCCGAGCGGGACAGCGAAGAAGGCTGCCGAGGTCATATCTGCGGTCAGGGGCGGTAGGGAGTTCGTGTATGGGCGCAAAGGTCACTCGCCAAGGAAAGATGAGATAGGCATACACGCTGTAAGGGGAGGGGACATCGTGGGAGACCACCTCGTGCTGTTTGCAGGGGACGGCGAGCGTATTGAGCTCAAGCACCAGGCTCACTCACGGCAGGCATTCGCGGGCGGGGCGCTGCGGGCAGCACGGTATGTAGTCAATGCGAAACCCGGGATATACGGAATGAACGATGTTCTCGGGCTTTAATCTGATTTCGAAACTGAACATTCCAGGACCGGTATGAGCAAACAATCTGTATTGACCGTGCTCAGGGACATACTCCCGGCATGCGGCTACAGCGTGAGCGCGCCAGGCATAGCTGACATACTTGCAGAGAAGGATTACAGCAAGATATACATAAAGTATGGCGGCGACATAGGGTATGCGGAAATACTGCATTTAGCCCGGTCAATGCACGGGGGCAGGAGCCTTCTTGTCTCGGACATCCCTCTCAGAGAGGAGGTGCGGAAATTCGCCGGAGAGCAGGGGATAACGGTCTGGGACGCCGAAAAGCTCGAGCGATGGATAGGAAAAGCGGTGCTTGATAATGCGGAGGGGAAAAAATCAGACCTTCTAGCCCAGGCTGACGAGCAGGGCGCATTCGGCGGCTTTGGCAGCTTTTTTGATGCCCCTGTAACGGACAGGGCGCAGCCTGCCCCTGAGATGCGCATCCAGGCTGAGCGTACATTTTTTGAGCCAGCTGAACCTGCAAGCGCAGCGGGCTCCCGCGAGATCGAGGGGAAAATCAGGATAATCCTTACGTCTGCACCGGTGAACATTTCCCGTGCGAACGCTGCAGGCATAGCGGAGTCGCACGTGGGCGACATTAAAAGCCAGCGTATAGTGTTCATCCCGTTCTGGAGATATAAATATTCGTTCAGGGTGAAGAAGTCCTACAAGACCAAGATTGTTGACCTGTCAGGCAACGGCGAAGGGATTGTGAACGCGCTTTCAGGCGAGAATAGTTTCACCTCCCTTCGGGACGTGTTCTCATATGCGGATGTGCCAACGAAGAACTATGAGATAAAAAAGCCTGCCATCTCAAAGAACGATGCGGTCGCGAAGGCACTTGAGCTGATAATACGGGAGCATACCCAGGAGGTGCGCCTGAGCGAGATGATAGGGGACACGATAGTCTATGAGAAAAAATCGTTTTCACCGGATGCCGAGGATATCGGCATCACGGCAGACCTAATCCACATACCGGTATGGGAAATACTGGGCGTGCGCGAGGTCATAGAGATCAACGCCTACGACGGGCATGTCGGCGCGCCGCAGAAATCCGCGACAAGAGCCGGGAAAGTCTATTCTGACGCCGAGTTCCTCTGACGTTTCGTTTTATTTCTCTGTCTGCACAACCTTTATGCCCCGTGTCATCGAGACCATGCCTGTCCTGACAAGCTCCCTGATGCCGAACTGGCGCAGCAGCTCTTCCATCGCGTTGATCTTGCTTTCGTCGCCCGTGACCTCCACGATAAGCGATTTTGCGCCCACGTCCACTATCTTTGCCCTGAACACGTCAACTATCTGCATGACCTCCGACCGCGTATCCGGGTCAACGCTCACCTTTATGAGCGCAAGCTCCCTGTTAACGGATTCCTCGGGTGCGAGGTCGCTTACCTTTATCACATCGATGAGCTTATTGAGCTGCTTTGTTACCTGCTCCAGAATCCTGTCGTCCCCGCTGACCACTATCGTCATGCGGGAAATGTCCGGCTTTTCTGTTACGCCAACGGTGAGGCTGTCTATGTTGAATCCTCTCCTGCTGAACAGCCCCGCGACCCTGGCGAGCACACCTGGCTTGTTTTCCACAAGAACTGCAAGTGTATGCTTCATGCTCTCACTCCAGGTTCATGATTTCGTTTATGGCAGCCCCGGCGGGTACCATGGGTGACACGTTTTCCTCGCGCTCGACCACGAAATCTATGACGGTTGGTCTTCCTGAGCTCACAGCTTCCTCTATCACATCCTTTACATCTTCAGGCTTTGTGGCTCGAAGCCCCAGTGCGCCATACGCCTCTGCGAGCTTCACGAAGTCAACGCTGCCTTCAATGCATGTACTCGAGTATCTCCTTTCAAAGAAGAGCTCCTGCCACTGCCTGACCATCCCGAGGAACCCGTTGTTAAGTATGGCAGCTATCACCGGTATGTCGTTCTGCACCACTGTGGCAAGCTCCTGGCTGTTCATCTGGAAAGAGCCGTCTCCTGCAATGTCAACGACCACAGAATCCGGTTTTCCGACCTTGACGCCTATGGATGCCGGGAAGCCGTAGCCCATCGTGCCGAGCCCGCCGCTCGAGATGAAGGTGCGCGGCTTCGTATATTTGAAGAACTGGGCAGCCCACATCTGGTTCTGACCGACTTCAGTGACGATGATGGCATCCGGGCAGACGTCGCAGAACGACTCAACAACGAACTGCGGCTTGAGACCGTCCTTTTTGTAGCCGAGGGGGAATTCCTTCTTCCATGTCTCCACCTTTTTGTTCCACTCGGTCGTGCTCTTGCGCTGTCCCGCCCTGATGTATTTGACCAGTGACTTCAGGACTCTCTTGGCATCTCCCACGATGGGAACATCCACCCTGACGTTCTTGCTTATCTCGGCAGGGTCAACGTCTATGTGCATGATTTTTGCGCCCGGGGCGAAAGCCGCTATCTTGCCAGTCACGCGGTCATCGAACCGTGCGCCGACAGAGATGAGGAGGTCGCATTCCTGCACAGCATAGTTGGCATACCGTGTCCCGTGCATGCCGAGCATGCCGAGCGAGAGCGGATGCGCTGTCGGGAAGCTGCCTATGCCCATCAGGGTTGTCGTAACCGGGGCAAGCAGCGCCTCTGCAAGCTCAAGAAGCTCAGTCGATGCCCCTGAGATTATCACGCCTCCTCCTGCGTAAATGACGGGTCTCTCAGCCCTGAGTATCTCTGATGCAGCCTTCTTTATCTGCTGCTCGTTGCCTGCAAACGTCGGCTTATAGCCGCGCAGCTTCACCTCTGCAGGATAATCGAATTCGATCATTTCGGTCTGCGTGTCCTTTGGCAGGTCTATGAGCACCGGTCCCGGGCGTCCAGTCGATGCAATGTGGAACGCCTCTTTGACGACCCTCGGGATTTCCTTTGCTTCCCTGACGAGATAGTTGTGCTTGGTTATCGGGAGAGTGATGCCAGTGATGTTAGCCTCCTGGAAGGCATCGTAGCCGATGAGCGAGCGCGGCACCTGTCCTGTGAGCGCGACTATGGGCACAGAGTCCATGTATGCAGTTGCGATGCCTGTGACAAGGTTCGTGGCTCCGGGACCTGAGGTTGCCATGCATACGCCTACCCTGCCTGTCGCACGCGCATACCCGTCCGCGGCATGCGCAGCAGCCTGCTCATGCCGTACCAGGATATGCTCGATTTCGCAGTCGTACAGTTCATCGTATATGGGCAGGACTGCACCGCCGGGGTAGCCGAACATCACATCCACTTTCTCGCGCCTGAGCGATTCCACAAGCGCCTTTGCTCCTGTCATCTTTTCTGGCATCGTTCCTCCAATACAATCGAGCTATTCATGTATCCTTTTCATCCTCTTTAACTGGCTCTTAGTGCCAATATCACCTTTCCGGTTCTATTTATGTCTCCTTATGATCCTCTTTATGATTGTTCTTCATCAGCCTGTTTATGCCCTCAAGCACAGCCTCAACTGACGCCATGATGATGTCTGCGCGGGCACCGCGTGCGGTTATTGATTCGCCGCCCCTGCTGAGCTTGACCCAGACCTCGACCAGCGCGTCCGTGCCTCCTGTAATGGCATCGACATGGTATTCCTCAAGCTGCACATCAGCGACGCCGGATACAGCCTTCCGGAGCGCGCTTATTGCAGCATCCACGGGACCCACGCCCACACCTGCCTCGACTATCTCGTTGCCGTTGACCTTGAGCTTGATGGATGCTGTAGGTGTAACGGTGTTGCCAGCGACAACTGTAAGCTCCTCAAGCTTCACCTTTGACTCCTGGTAGATGCCGAGCACGGTTTCAGCGATAATCTGAAGGTCTGCGTCTGTTACGCGCTTGCCCTTGTCACCCAGCTCCTTGATGCGGGTAACAATTTCGTCCACCTGCTTAGCATCAGCCTCAAGCCCGAACTCGCGCAGCGCCAGCTCGACCGAGCTTTTTCCTGCATGTTTTCCGAGCACGATTTTCCGCTCACGCCCGACACGCTCCGGTGTTATAGGCTCGTAGGTTGATGTGTTGGCGAGCAGTCCGTGCACGTGGATGCCTGCCTCGTGGGTGAACGCATTGCCTCCCACTATCGCTTTGTTGGGCGCGACCGGGATTCCGGTCATCCTGCTGACAAGTCTGGAAGTGGTATAAAGCGCCTTGCTGTTGATTTTCGTCTTCAGTCCGAATAATGCCTCAAGGCTCATGGCGACCTCTTCAAGCGCAGTATTGCCAGCCCTCTCTCCGATGCCGTTAATGGTCACGTGCGCTTCTCTTGCGCCAGCGCGAAGGGCGGCGATGGTATTTGAGGTCGCAAGCCCGAAATCGTCATGGCAGTGTACGCTCACGGGTCGCGGCAGCTCGCCGAGCTCTTTGAAAATATCGTAGCTGCGGTCGGGCACGAGCACGCCTACCGTATCGCAGAAGCACAGGCGGTCAGCGCCAGCCTCAATGCCTTTCTGGTAGACGGCTTTCACGAACCCGAGTTCCGCCCGGCTCGCATCCTCGCCGCTGAGCTCAACGATGAGCCCGTGCTGCTTTGCATACTCGGTCATCCCTGCAGCAAGTTCGAGCACATCATCCCGCGTCTTCTTGAGCTTCTGGGTTATGTGCAGGTCCGAGACCGGAGCCACAAGGTGGATTGAGTCAACGTCGCAATCTATTGCAAGGTCTATGTCCTCTTTCCTGATGCGGCAGTATGAGCATATCTCCGCGTTAAGACCCGCGTTCGCGACCTTTTTAATAGCCTGGCGCTCGCCTGCAGATGTTATTGCAGAGCCTGCCTCTATGATGTCAACGCCAAGCGCATCGAGCTTACTCGCTATCAACAGCTTTTCTTCAGACGTCAGGGAAACCCCGGGCGTCTGCTCACCATCCCGCAGGGTGGTGTCCAGGAACTTTATTTCAGCCGATAAAGCGATCCCTTCTGTTCATGTAAATCAACTCCCTAATAGGGGTTCATGGATAAGCGGTGCTATTAGAAATATTTATCGTCTATCAACCGGAATTTCATCATATGCATCCAACGCAGAAGATACGCCTTGTGTTGAAGTCCGATGAGGGGGTTGAGACCGAGGATGTGACCGCTCTGCCCTACGAGTTCAAGATGTCAAACAGGGGAAAGTGGGAGATGCTGGTAGCTGATGAGGATGCCAGCGTAAGGAAGGGCGAGATATCCAGGGTCATGATACGCGACGTGCATATATCGCCCAACACAATCGTGCTGCCATGCGCATTCAGCCACCATGCGCTCGGCGCTGTGGTGAAGGTGCAGCATAGGGGGCTTGTTGTCGTTGAGGCGGAGCGGCATATCAGCTCAGTCCAGTTCCTGGGGTACGAGGACGGGATGGTAAAAAACGGTGATTTGCTTGCGGTCGTGAACGTTTTTCCCATAACGCTGCCTGAAGGGGCGAGGAGACCCTGCTGAAGTCCCGTTTTCAGTCGGCGACACCGTAAATTATATACATGGAGCCACGCATATTGAAATTCGGGTGTCTGGGGCGATCTATGCGGGCAGTGGAAAGGGACGGAATAGTACCCGTAGATTGATTATGGACATTCCATAGGGGGTATAAACTTGGAATATAAGAGAATCGTGACATATGTAGCAATGCTGCTGGCAGTAGCGGCTGCGACTTCGCCGGCAGCGGGACTATCGGATCAGGAACAATTGGGCAAGAACCTCTTCTTTGACACAAACCTGTCAGAGCCGAAGGGTCAGTCCTGCGCGGATTGCCACGGCACTGAAGTGGGCTTTACAGGACCTGACTCCACCATAAATGCTCTTGGTGCGGTTTATGAAGGTGCAGTACCCGGAAGGTTTGGGAATCGCAAGCCGCCTGCAGCGTCCTATGCGGGTGACAGCCCAGTCCTTCACTGGAACAGGATGTGGATAGGGGGCATGTTCTGGGATGGCAGGGCGACAGGCTGGACGCTCGGCGATCCGCTGGCAGAGCAGGCACAGGGACCGTTCCTGAATCCGCTTGAGCAGAACAATCCGAGCCCCAGGGCAGTTGTTGACAAAGTACTTGCCTCATACTATAGTCCGCTCTTCAAGCAAGTCTGTGGGGTAACGTATAATGTGACGGGATACTACGAGTGCGTCGCACGGTCAATAGCCGCGTACGAGCGCTCGAATGAAGTTACTGCATTCACCTCCAGGTATGACTATTATCTCGCCGGGAAGCTACAGCTAACCGCCCAGGAGGCGCAGGGACTCACGCTGTTCGAAGGCAAGGCGATGTGCGCGAATTGTCATACAAGCAAACCTGGACCAAATAATGCACGCCCGCTGTTCACAGATTATACCTACGATAACCTCGGGATCCCGAAGAATCCGATGAATCCGTTCTACTATGAACCGGAATGGAATCCAAAGGGTCTTGCCTGGGTGGACGAGGGGCTCGGCGGCTTCCTTAAGAGCAATGGCAATTCGTCCAAAGTATATCAACCAGAGATGGGCAAGTTCAAGGTCCCGACCCTGCGCAATGTGGACAGGAGACCGAGTGACACCTTCATTAAAGCATACGGGCACAACGGCTACTTCAAGTCCCTAAAGCAGATCGTGCACTTCTACAACACAAGGGATGCGCTGCCTACATGCAATCCAAAGATGGCAGGTCTTATGCCTGGAGTGGACTGCTGGCCTGCTCCTGAAGTGTCGAAGAACATCAATAAAGCCGAGATGGGCAACCTTGGTCTGAACAATACCGAAGAAGATGCGATTGTTGCATTCCTGAAGACGCTATCAGATGGCTACGTACAGCAATAGATAGATGACCATAAGCGCCGG
>DUGO01000049.1 GCA_013331375.1 Candidatus Methanoperedentaceae archaeon
TCGCCCATGATGGTGAAGTACGAGGGCGCAAAGGGCGGGCGCGGATTCTTCGTGGCTAAGAACTATAAGGACTTCCAGAAGAGGATAAACTCAGGTGAAAAGTACACGATACAGGAGTTCGTGCTGGGCACGCGCTACTACATGCACTACTTCTATTCACCTCTGAAGACCGATGGCTACAGGCTCAGCAAAGGCACGCTCGAGCTTTTGAGCATGGACAGGCGCGTGGAATCCAATNNACGTTCGTGGTAACGGGCAACATGCCGCTCGTGGCGCGCGAGTCGCTACTGCCCAGGATATTCGAGATGGGAGAACGCGTTGTGGAGAAATCGTTCGAGCTCTTCGGCGGGATGATAGGACCTTTCTGCCTTGAGACCGTATGCACTGACCAGCTTGAGCTCAAGGTGTTTGAGATATCCGCACGCATCGTCGCAGGCACCAACCTGTTCGTCTCGGGCTCACCGTATGCAGACCTTGTGGCTGAAGGGCTCTCCACAGGCAAGAGGATGGCACAGGAAATTAAGGCGGCAGTGCAGCTCGACAGGCTGGAAGAGGTGATTTCATGAAGCCAAAGAAGCGTGATTACGATGTGGTCATCGTTGGCGCGGGTCCTGCCGGCATGTTCGCTGCCAACGAGCTTGCGGAAAAGCACCTCCGCGTCCTTGTTATCGACATGGGCAGGGACATAAAAAAGCGGAAGTGCAAGATGACCGGCGTTCGGTCGTGCCTGCACTGCACGCCCTGCGACATCATGAGCGGCGTGGGCGGAGCAGGCACTTTCTCGGACGGCACGCTGAACCTCAGACCGGATGTGGGCGGCGACCTTGCAGAGCAGACCGGGGATGAGGAGTATGCCTGGGAGCTCGTGCGCTATGTGGACCAAATTTTCCTTAAGTACGGTGCGCCCGGGAAGCTGTATGAACCCATAGGCGCAGAGGTCGAATCCCTGCAGAGGCGTGCTGCCTCGGTCGGCGCGCGGTTCATAGAGATAACCCAGAGGCACATAGGCTCTGACAACGCGCCGAAGGTCATCGAGAACTTCGAGAACGACCTCATTGCAAGGGGCATCGAGTTCCTGCTGAACACGACCGTGGAAGACCTCATCATCGAAGACGGGACATGCAAAGGCGTGGTGACTAAGGACGGCAGCCAAATCAGGGCAGCATACACCATCGTCGCCCCGGGACGCATCGGAGCCACATGGATAGACGAGATAGCCAAAAAGAACGGGATTCCTTCACGCTACGGCGGCATAGACGTGGGTGTGCGGGTAGAAGTGCCAGGGATAGTGATGGACCCCATAACAAAGATCAACCGCGACCCCAAGTTCCACATCCATACCAAGCGATACGACGACTTTGTCAGGACATTCTGCACGAACGAGCACGGCTTCGTTGTCAAGGAGGAATATGAGGGCTTTGTTGCCACCAACGGGCATTCGATGAGCAACAAGGAATCGCCCAATACCAACTTCGCGTTCCTTGTCAGGGTTGAGCTCACCCAGCCTATGGAGAACACCATAAAGTACGGCAGGTCAATTGCAAAGCTTGCCACGACCATTGGCGGCGGAAAACCCGTCATCCAGCGCATGGGAGACCTGCGGCGGGGCAGGCGGTCGAACACAGAGAGGATTCGCAAGAACCCTGTCGTGAACACGCTGCGTGATGTGACTCCTGGAGATATCTCCATGGCGCTGCCTCACAGGATAGTCATGGATATCATAGAAGGGCTTGAGACGCTGAACGAGATAATCCCGGGTGTGGCATCGGATTCCACTTTGCTGTATGCGCCCGAGATCAAGTTCTATTCACTCCAGCTGAAAGTGAACCGGGACATGGAAACAAAGATTACAAACCTCTTTGCAGCCGGGGACGGCGCCGGGCTTTCAAGGGACATCGTCAACGCCTCAGCCACCGGTGTGATAGCGGCGAGGGGTGTGCTCAAAAAATCAAAAAGCAGCCCTGCACTGTGATAAAATCATAAAATATATATCTCTCTTTCAGACATTTTTGGCGCGTGTTCAGGAGAGTCCTGGTGCCTGTAAAGGCAACCCGGGGATCGGAAAGAGCAATAGAGGTCGCAAGCGAGCTTGCCTGCCAGCTTGCTGGAGATGTCCATCTGGTAACTGTTGATTTTGAAGGGTCTCACGACATGCTCACAAGAGACATGCTTGAAAAAACGGTAGGCTTGTGCAGGAAAAAAGGTGTCAATGCCACCTTCTCGATTCTGTCTGCCAAGAGCCAGGAAGACGTGACAACCGAGATAGCACGCGCTTCCGACGGCTACGACCTCATAGTGATGGGGCACTGCAGGTATAAGAAAATCTATAAATTCCTGCATTACAGCGTTGCGGAAGACCTGATCAAAAAAGCCTCATGCCCGGTCGTTGTCGCGGCAGCCGATTGCCCGGAAAAAGCTGCCTTTGGCTAATGCGCCCTGTCCCTGACCGCGCTCACCACTTTCCGCCTTTTCTCCACAGCCTCTTGTGCGGCTGCATCAACCGCTCTTCTCATTGTGCCAAAATCGCGCGGCTCTTCCTCACCCACTAACTTCTTTACAGGCGTGTAGGCTGACTCACGGAAGCGCGGCACGAAGGGGACTCGCCTGCCATTTGTGACCAGCCATGACCCCTCGCCCTCCTCGACCCATCCCACCCTGTTAACCGAGATGCCCGCTTTACCGAGCACGGTTTCCACTTCACCCGCTGCCTGCTCCGGCGCTATCATGAGAAGTGAGTCGAGCGAGACGCCGAGATAATCTATTTCCAGCTTCTCAAGCATCGCAAGCACACGTTTGTTCACGAGCGCCCGCATCTTCTCCTCCTCGAACACAAGTCCTATGCCAACTGTTTTCGATATCTCCCTGGCATCCCCTCGTACCCCGCCGTTCGTCACGTCTGTCATGGCGTGTATCTTCCCGACGACACCCGCGCCAAGCAGCGCCTCGCACGCTTCTATGAAGGTCACGTTTATGGTCTCATCAACGATTTCATGCATGCCGTAGTACAGCGCAGCGGTCGAGACCGTACCGCCTCCTGCGCCCTCTGTCATGAGAATAACGTCTCCCGGCATTGCTGCCTTGCGCGGGGTCAGTGATACCGCAACCCCGACCGCGCCCACGCCGCCTGTCATCCGCTCCCCGATGACCATGTCGCCCCCAATCCGGAGCGTGCTTCCGGTGACGAGCGGGACGCCTGTAAGCTCTGAAACTGCCGTTATCCCTGCGATATGGTCGAGTATCTTTGCCACATCCCCGTCATCAGC
>DUGO01000058.1 GCA_013331375.1 Candidatus Methanoperedentaceae archaeon
CCTTGAGCGCAGCACTGCAAAGTCGGGACCGTATCCGATTGTGACCACGGGCTTACCTTCGTGCTGCCTGCACATCCTGTCGTGTATCTCGCCGCTTGTTTTCCCGGGGGGCGGGAACGTGAACTTGTGCGCATAGTTCTCAACATCAATCACGTTCATGATGACGCCGTTCGCAAGATTCTGTGTCTTCGTGTTCGGGAGCGTGGCTTCAAGCTGCTCGTCTATGGCTGCATTCGCCTGCTCGCACAGCACATCCACTATCATCCTGTGCCTGTCAAGCCTTCCGAGATTGAGTATGTCGTTGATTATGCCGCGCCCGTCATTGAACCTCTGCCAGAACGCCTCGTAATCAAGTGCGAGCGCGATTTTTTTCAGCTCGGGAACGCCGTACTTCCCGCTCACGAGAGAGATATACTGACCAGCCTCGGCAGACTCCGAGCGGTCGCCGACGGCTGACACCGCAGGCAGGTGGGTAATCTCTGATGCAACATCCGGGTTTATCATCCTCGCAAGCTCCGTGCCGAGCATCCCTGTGGTGACACCGAAATCGCCGCCTGCGTATGCAGGGTTCACGTGCGTGAGCACAAGGTTGTCTATGCTGCCGTCAGGGTGGTGGTGGTCTATGACCAGCAGCTCAACCCCGTAAATGACAGCCTGCTTCATGGCTGGCAGGTCTTCCTCGGTGGCGCCGTTATCCATAAGAACCACAAGCGGCATCCTGTGCCCGTGCCTGCTCTGGTCTTCGAGCGCAAAGGTCAGGTCTTTCGTGACGTCCTCTATCTCATAGAAAGGCGCCTTGGAAGGAGAGCGCCTGAACAGGTAGTATTCTGCATCGGTACCGCCTACCTGCCTTATGAGCGGCATGACAGCGCGCTCGACTGCAACTGCTGAGGTTATCCCATCCGCGTCCGCGTGGTGCCTGATTATTAAGGGACGCGACCTGAATACCGCGCTGCGGATAATCCTTGCTGCAGCCTCGAGCTTCGGGCGCAGCTTCTCGAGCACCTCGCTCTTCACGAGGAACTCAATATGATACGGTCGGGATCGCTCTTCTATCGCCTTCTCTATCTTCTCCTTTATTTCATTTGCAGGTCCGCCCCAGAGCGGTTTCATGCTCTGTATCTCTACCTGTACCTGACCGTTGCGCAGCGAGACCTCCCCGATTACGCGCACTATCATTTCGGGTATGATTTCAGGGTAGGCGCGCTCCCCAGCCTTTTCAAACGCAGCGCACTGGGCAGTCCCGTACTCGTCCGATATCGTAAAAATCGTGGGACCGCCAGTCTGCTTTATCTGGATGACTTCACCCGAGAGGTGCACGACCTGTCTCACGAAACCCGAAAGCTCGCCTGTATTCCTGCGCGGCAGCTGTTTTTCCACCTCTACGACCTGGTATTCCTTGAGACTTCTTGGTATAAGGTCGATATTGCCGTTCGAGGCTATGTTCTTTATTTCAACGAATATGGTATCGCCTTTTTTGGGCGAAGATTGCAGGTTGCTGCTGTGTATAAGCCCCCGGAGGCGGGAATTCAGGTTCACGAAAGCCCCGAAATTGACGATACTGTCGACCCGCCCCTCGTATATGCTCCCGACGGCGAGCTCGTCAACGTCGCATGAGGAGTCGAGCACGCGGACAAGCGGCTTTTTCGAGCATGAGTCGCAGAGCTCGTGCTCGCCTGAAACGGGTTTCCCGCACTTTGCGCAGCTTTGCAGCTTGCCTTTGCCGCTGCATTTGCCGCAGACCTGTGTCACGTCCACTTTACCCGTACCGCCGCAGGTCGGGCATGAGAGCCCGCCCTCGATGAGCTTGCCTATGTCCTTCTCTGTGAGCTTTGTGAGGCTTACGGATTTGGTCTTTCCTGAACCTTTGCAGTCCGGGCATTCCTTCTGCCCTGTCGTTATCGTTCCTTTGCCGCTGCATTCCGAACAGATAGTCATTTCAGTGCCTAAACGCATGCTGGCAGTAAAAATCTTGTGTTGGAAGCGAACATCACACCAGCCCCCCACCGGCACCGCAGCCCCTGAAAATTCAAAGAATTTATAACCTGCATGTACTATAGTCGCCTGATGAACGTCAGGCTGCGTGATTTCATTGTTACAAGGGACGGCTGGATATTCGCGGTTTCGGACTATACGCACACAGACGGGGTCCGCTGCGTGCTGCGCTACGTGCCAGACCCCCGGGGCTCACGCGGGGTAACGCAGCGCTACCGCAAGTTCGATTTCAACGAATCGTTCGAGTTCATGCGCAGGCACCGTCCCGCATGGGTGAAGGACGTGCATGTCGTGCCTTTTAATGAGGTGGCACGGGTACTGGTGCCGTCCCGCCGCCTTGCTGCGATTGCTGATACAGATGAGCGTATAGCAGCCATCGTGAACACGCTCATCGAAGGCGGTGTGCCGCTCTCCAAGATGGGGATTACCGGCTCGTTTCTCGCGGGTCTCAACAACGAATCGTCTGACATCGATTTCATCGTATACGGCAAAGCGTGGTTTCGGGCGCGGGATGTGATAGCCAGGGCAAAGGGGCAGGGCGGCATGATAAGGGAGCTCAGCGGCGAGATTTGGCAGTTGATATATAACAAGCGAGTACCTGACATATCGTTTCGCGAGTTCTTGATGCATGAACAGAGAAAAGGCAACCGGGGCATGGTAGGTGGAACGTACTTTGACCTGCTGTACGTCAGGGACTGGGAAGACATCGAGACGATAGAGCGGGGCACAGATATCGGAAGGGCGACCATTACCGCGAATGTAACGAATGCTGATTTCTCGTTCGACAGCCCTGCAGTCTATAAAGTGGAGCATAAAGAGGTGGAATGCGTGCTGTCATACACTCACACGTATGCGGGTCAGGCTCTTCCGGGCGAGTGCATTGAGGCAAGCGGCATGCTTGAGGATGCGGGCGGGGTGAAGCGGCTTGTCGTTGGCACTTCACGCGAGCCGAGGGGAGAATGGATACGCTCGCTCACGCTGCTTGAAAGTGAAAAAGATTAAAAAAGAGATGGTGCGCCTGCCTTATGCAGTCGCCGCCCTTTTTGATTTTGCCTGCTTCTCAGACATCAGGAACTTGATCAGGTCGGGACTCAGCCGTGTCTCCCTGCCGAGCCTCTCGATTATCCTGCTCTCGGGCGCACCTTCGCCTGCAAGCGCCTCCATCCTGTCGAACACGCTCTGCTTTATCTCAGAGTACTCGCTGATATCTTTCCTGTGTCCCCACACATCTCCTTCAAGCAGAGCTATACCCTGCATTGACAGGAACATCTTGGTCGAGCCCGATATCGTCTTGATATAAGAGCTCGGGATGTGTATGGCTTTCACGTTCTGGCATCTCTGCACGAGCGTGAAGATATCCTTGTTCGACGGTCTGAACGCCAGATGTATTATCTTCTCGTTCTGGTTCAATGTGCTTATCTCATCTTTGGAGCTTACAACTCGAATCTTCAAATGTACCACCTTGTTTATTTAATTCAAGTTTTTTATCACGTAAGTTGGTTTATGCTGTTAAAGTAAATAAATTTTACTAATAACAAATTTAGTTTGCGTTATTTTATAACAATGGTACTCCTGCAAATAGGCAGCCTGCAGCATAGCCCAGTATCGCGCCGCCATTCAGGAACGGGAGACCTGCCTGGGGTTTCCCCCTTGAAACAAAGACTGCCAGTACGGCAAACCCTGTGAGCGTGCCCAGTATCGTGCCGAGCACAGGGAGGTTTACGGCACCCACCAGCGGTAATACAGCCACAGCCCGGGTCGCCACGAACATGTTCGCGGAAACCGTTAGTATGGTTGGCATCACCGCATCCCCGAGTCCCATGAAAAACGCCTCTCTTTCAGGCTTGTCGAACTTCTCGGTCAGGAACGAGTATCGCAGGTGCTTTGGCACAACCAGCAGCACTGGCATCTTCAGGTCCATGACGCCCTCTGCGAGCGCTATCATGTGCTTTGTACTGTACACGGCTATCGCATCATAGACCGCAAGTATCAAGAGCAGAAGGAGTGTTGGTACGATGGCGAGCGATATGCCGAAAATGGCTGCCGCGCCGCCTCCTATGAGCACGCCCACAATGTCAACCACATACCATTCAGGAAATTTATAGAGGAGAGCCGTTAGACCCACTGAAAGCAAGACAGTGAGCACTGCATTCGCCTCGAATGGCAGGAACGTCAGCAGCGGGTAGAACACATACATGAGAGTGGCTGCAATGCTTCCCAGGATGAACCACTGAACGAGCCATTTAAGCTTCCGCCTGAAAGCGATCATTATGAAAGCCGTGAATACAAGGATGACAGCAAAATAGATTATAGAGTTCCATGATGACGTTGGGTCTTCGAACGCCTGCATACCCTGTTTGTCCATGGGCTCACCCAGATACAGCGCGATCGCTTCCACGATAAGCAGCAGGACTGCCATTGCCATCATCGGCAGGTATTGTCGTGTATTCATGGTGTTTCACCCTATACGGCAAATCTATATATAATGCTGTCTAAGATACCTCCGGAGGTACAACCATGGAAGCGCGCGATTTCCTGCTGGCTCTGGTAATGATAGCTTCGTCCTCTGTGCTCACATACAAGTGGATCGGCAGATACGGTGAGAGCGACCCGGTCATTGTGCTTGCAGCCGTGCTTCTGACCGCCTCCCTTGCGGCGCTGTTACTCTCGGTCATGATGCGGCTCGGCGCAATAGAGGAGAAAATCGATTCAAAGGAGCGCGGGCTCAGGATAAGCATCCAGAGCATTGAGGAGTCCATCAATGCAAGGATGGATGCCATCGCACAGTCAACCAACAAGGTCATGAACGAGCTGTATAAGCGGGTGTACAGGTGAAGGCAGCGGAAATCAACGCCCTGACCTCATCGACAACCGAACCCGCCTCTGCCATGTCCTTTACGCGCCTTATATCTATCCTACCGTTCTGGTAAACCATCACGGTCCGCCCGCCAAGCTCAAACTTTGCGACCCCAAGCCTGGTCGAGCACCGCATCCCGCTGACCTTTCCTCCGAGCAGTGAGGGCAGTTTCTCGATCGATATCCTGCATCCGAAGTTCCCCTCTGCAGTGTACCGAGTTGGGTCGTCAACGCACGGGCGCGCAAGCCGCAGCTCCATGCGTGGGATATTGGCGGAAGTGTATAAGTAGCTGCTTGAGCAGCAAGCGCCTCGCAGTCATGCCAACTCTTGCATTAACCCTAAATACTTACAGAGCATATCAATATTATCCGAAAGGATATCGCGTTGATAGGTCCTCGCGGGAGTACGATACATTCATTCCATGACCGTGGAGACAACCCCAATGCGGTACACTCGCCATGCGCGAGGGTTACGGGGGCTGACAGCGGATTGCTCCAGTGGATGATGCCTCCTGTTAGCGCATGGCTACACTATCCTGTTTTACATTTGTACACCTGGTTCATTCTGTCCCACAGCATGAATGATTCACACGTTGTAGCATCTAATTTATCTGGGAATGCAGTGAAAGGATTTATGTAGCAAGGGAACGTACTGTGGTGATGGTGATGCAATGGAAGAGCTGAAACAGGAACCAAAACCGGATTATACAGTATTCAAGATAATACTTATCGTGATCCTGATCCTCGCTATCTACTGGACCCTGAGGAGCTGGGTCCTGATTGAGAATTTGCCCTGAACGGTTTTTCGCATTATATTATATTTTTCTCACTTTTTCACAAACACTCTTATATTGATGTGTAAACTGGTTTATAATGAAAAATCATTATAAGAGGTGAGATCATGGCTGAGATGGCGTCCGATAACTATGATATGTTCAATACAATACTCGCTGTAATACTTATCCTGGCAGCTTACTGGACTCTGCGGGTCACAAGCATCCTGGCTTTCACATAAAAAATTAAAGAGGCAGGGTGTTAACCCTGCGAATTCCTTTTCATATACACAAGCGCAATCAGTGCAGCGATTGCCATTATCGACTCGTATCCCGGAGCAGCCGCCGTCCTGGCTGGTGGGCTGGTTCCGCTGGTTCCTGAAGGTGTCACTGCAGCTCCGCCTTCCCCGAAGGTGCCGGGATGGCATCTGGAGCAGGAGAGCGAACTCTGCGGCTTGGTCGCAATGGCTGAGAACGAGTGTATCGCATTCACATCATGGCACTTGGCACATTGAGGTATAACTACTTTCCCGCTATCCATGTGGCAGTCCACGCATTCTATCTTTGGCACGTGTATGAAATGCGGTATCTGTGATGGCTTTGAATCCTTTGCCCATGGCGTATGGCAGTTGTAACATGGCGTATTTCCAGGTCCGTGTACCTCTTTTACGTTTGGAGCCTGATGGCATGTCTGGCATATGATGGTGCTTCCTGCGACCTTTGCCGGCTTCACGATGCTGGGAGGCGACCTGTGGCACTTTACGCATCCTTCCACGCCCCCGGGACTGTGAACCGATATCAGGTCCTTATGGCAATGTGCACAGACAGTCTCGTTTAGTATGGAATTATGCTTTGCATCTATTGTCTTGTGGCAGTAGGAGCATGCAACCGCCTGTACTTTCTTTTCATGCACCTGGTGTATCGGACCGCTGTGGCACTTCGTGCACTGAGGTATCGCAATCGAGGTGCCTGCCCCGTGGCAGTTATCGCATGTCACAGGTTTATCTTTATGTATNNTTCTTGCAGTTCACATCCTTTGCCGTGAGCTCGATAGCAGTAAAATTCTGCTCTGTCGTGACATTCGACTTGGCGGAAGCTGCCAGCGACATGGCAAATAATATTACCAAAATGACAATTACATTTAATGCTTTCAATCAAATCACATCCCGGATTTATCTGATACGATATTCTTATTGATTTAAAATGGTTTCGGTGTGAATCTATGGTTTTTCCGGATAAAACGTATACGTTGAAAATCGAAAGCGGATACCTGCCAAAACAGTTGGGAGGGTAATTAATAGGTAGGATTTTACTTGACTATCCAAACTGGAATGGGACGACAGGTATCCAAATCCTTATTAATAGCTCATAGTATTTAAGTGTGACGATATCACAACAAAAAAGATAATACTGTTTTATGTGATGATTCCTACCTTTTCGCTTGGCTTTGGGTTTAAGGTTCCCTGTGCACTCCCTCCGAAGAACGCGGTCAGCCCCCTCTCAGCATCCTGCTTGCTGCCGGATTTGAACTGCAGCTGGATTGAGAACGGGAGGTTCAGCATGTCTGTCAGCACATACGGATTCTGCAGGTTGGCAAGGAACATGGAAATCAGCGTCGCCTGGAACCTGTTGATCATCGAATCCGTGCCGCTTATGAGCAATACGACCCTGTCGTCAACCCTGCTCAATTTCACGAACAGCGGCCAGTTGAGTATCTTGTTCCTGTCGTTCACCGCGCTGACGAGGGATTCGATGTCCAATGCACTTGTGATAAAGAGCTGTTTCACCTCATCCTCGGGCGGCAGCGTGCATTCCCGCGAGCCCAGTAGCCACCTGAACATGGAAAGCGGTATCGTGACACCATAGATGCTGTCCACGAAGGTATCACGAGAGCTGTCTTTCTGGGCGAGCTGCTCACGGGCGCGCTCAAGAGTCCCGAAGCTTCGCAGCATGTCCCCGGCAAGCTCTATGATCTCGCGCATGGCTGCTGAAAGGTTATCCCCGTGCTTCCTGAGCAGGGGCTCTATCATTTTCAGGTGCGCCTTGCTTATGGAAACATTTTTCCGTAGGATGTCAGTCCCTCCCGGGTATTACGGCTATTTAAGCTAATACCATATAAACGTATCACAATTGTTCTCCAGAAACCTGAACGGTTGTGACATCTTCACAACTTCCGGCAGGCTCGGCAAATGAGCTCAGTTATTTCAGTATCGTATCATATACCCTGCTCCATGAGAGCTGTGAGCCTGCAGCCACGAACATCACGCACGCAATGGTCTCGGCTATCTGCTCATCTGTGGCACCTGCTTTTTTCGCGCGCTCGGCGTGTATCTCTGTGCAGCGCTCGCATCTCATGAGCGC
>DUGO01000181.1 GCA_013331375.1 Candidatus Methanoperedentaceae archaeon
CCAACAGACCAGCCGTTATACTGGCTGATGAGCCCACGGGGGAAGTGGACAGCAAGACAAGGGACATGATAATAGGGATACTGGCAAGCCTCAGCGAGCAGGGCAACACCGTTATAGTTGTAACTCACGACCCTGCTGTGGCTGAAAAGACAGCCCGAAGGATAGTGATGCGCGACGGCAGCGTTATCAGCGATTCGGTTGCTACTGCAGGTGCATGAAAGCACAGGCTTCTTTACGATGTCCCAATCGCTACATTTAATCTAACCGCAATCACATTGGATTACACCGCATGAAATTACTTGTCCATATCTGCTGTGCGCCCTGCTTCACATACCCGCACAGACTGCTCAAAGAACAGGGGCATGACATTACAGGGTTTTTCTTTAACCCCAACATACACCATNNGGAGTTCAGGGCGAGGCTCGACGCACTTGAGTTTTACTCAAAAAGGAGAAACGTTCCAGTGATATTTGACCGCGGATACGGGCTTGAGGAGTACCTGCGCGGTTCGCTCGGGTGCGCGGGCATGGGAGCGGACAGGTGCGGATTCTGCTATGCCCTGCGGCTTGAGGCTGCCGCAAGAGTCGCATGCGAGCAGGGCTTCGATGCATTCACCACATCGCTTCTCGTGTCCCCGTACCAGAAGCATGACCTGCTGCGCAGCACTGGGGAGGAGATGGGCAGGAAGAACGGTGTGCCTTTCCTGTATGTTGATATGCGGGACGGCTACCGCGAATCGAGAAAAATCAGCAGGGACATGGGGCTGTACTTGCAGAAGTACTGCGGGTGCATATTCAGCGAACGGGACAGGTACATGAGCAGGTAGATGAGGAAATAATCCATGCGGACGCACATCCATGAAGTGTTCAACTCGATCCAGGGCGAAGGCATTTACGCTGGTTCAAGGCAGGTGTTCGTGAGGTTCCAGGGGTGCGGGCTTCGCTGCAACTACTGCGACTCAGCTGACGCGCGCACCCGACCACCGCAGTGCAGGGTCGAGAAAAGCCCCATGTCGCGCGATTTCAGGGTCGTGGAAAATCCGCTTGATATCAATATCCTGAAGGGCATCATTGAAGACCTGTGGTGCCCCTCGGCGATGCACGTAAGCCTTACGGGCGGAGAGCCGCTGCTGCAATCTGATTTCATACTTGAGCTGTCGGATATTGTCAGTCATCCGCTGTACCTTGAGACAAACTCCGCGCACCCCGAAATGGCACGCGCACTGAAGGACATAATCGACGTGGCATCCTGCGACATCAAGCTCCCAGAGCATGAAGCCTGCGAGGACTACGAGGGGCTGCTGGCAGATGAGCTTGAGACCGTGGGCGTGTTCTGCGACTGCGGCGCAGAGACCTTTGTCAAGCTCATACTTTTGCCAGGGACAGCGGCAGAATCGATACGCAGACCGGTCGAGGGGATAGCTGACATCAGCAGGCATATACCTCTTGTGCTCCAGCCTGCCGCAGGAAAGCGCCGCATCAGCGACAGGGCGCTTGCGGAGATGCAGGACCTTGCATCCGGACTGCTAAGGGATGTGCGCGTGATACCCCAGATGCATCAGGCTATGGGATGGTTGTGATTTATTTCCCGAACCTGCGCTTGCGCTTCTGGAAATCCCGGATAGCCCTCAGGAAATCAAGTTTCCGGAATCCTGGCCAGTTGACGTCTGTGAAGTACAGCTCAGAATAGACTGACTGCCATATCAGGAAATCCGTTAACCGTTTCCCTCCCGCCCTTATGACAAGGTCGGGCTCGCTCCTGAACATCAAATGGGACTCTATCGTGCTCTCGTTTACGTCTTCAGGAGAAAGCGCATGAGCCTCTACTTTTTTCAATATGTCCCGGAATGCTGATATGAGCTCATATTTTCCGCTGCAGCCTATGGATATATTGAGCCGGTATTCAGAAGCCGGCAGCTTCTTTCTGCCGTACCGTGTAAATATGTGTATCCCGACCGGAAGCCCTGCAAGCTCTTTCATAATGCGCTCCTCCAGTTCTGCGTAAATCTTTTTCCTGATGTCATCAGGAACATCAAGGACACTGATATGCAGCGTTATTGTCCTGATACCATACTCGATGCACCATGATATGAAAGACCGTAGCTTCATACCCCCACCCTCGGTGAACATGTCGCTTTCCGCAAGCACGAGCACGATATGCCCGGGTATCAGCCTGGTTCGCATTATCCTGCCTGCCAGCATCCACTCATACATCTTCGAAAGGAACATACTGCACACAGATATGTCGATAAGATAAAGTATTTGCCTATCAATTAGGTATGAGTGCGCATGGATTCGCAGACAAGGGAATATATAAGCCAGGGATTTCACATATTCGCAGGATTTATAACTCTCGCCTTCCCGTTTGTGAGCCTTCCCCTGCTGATACTCATTGTCCTTGTAATCACCTTCGGGCTCAACCTCATTCGTCCGGGTTCGCATGTTTTCGATGCGCTCGCGAGCGATAGCGACCGGAGGGCGGGCAGGCTGCAGGACCTTACATCCCTATCCCTGTCCGCATCAGTCCTGCTTTTTATGACGTTTGTCATGAACGTGCTACACCTGAGCATGCCGGTATATATCGCGGGCGCAGCTATCGCTATCGTAACGCTCGGCAAGGGGCTTGAAGAAATGGTTCATACAGGGGAGCAGTCTGCTGAAAAAAGCCTGCTGATGATTGCAACGGGCACGGCATATGGACTTATCATCAGCCTGTGGATTGATCATTTCTCGCCGCTCCACAGCCAGTGGGATATGCTCTTATTCCTTTCAGTTATAGGCGCCCTGACATGCGCGCTCATAAGGTCAATCTCACCCGATGAGAACGTCATCCTGGTTTTCGGTACCGCAATGGCGATGTGGCTGTTCAACAGCTTCGGGTACACAGTGCCTCCGCTATATCTTTTATCGGCGTTCACTTTTTCGTTCCTGCTCGGCTACCTCGCCCACAGGGTGGGTGTCGCGGATGTCTCAGCCGTGCTCAGCACCGCACTCATGGGCGTGCTTGTGATAGGGTTCAGCGGGATACAGTGGTTCGCCCTGCTGCTTGCGTTCTTTGCTCTCGGGAGTCTTTTTACGAGATACAGGTATAACTACAAGCTCAAAAGAGGCGTGGCTGAACAGAAAGGCGGGATGCGCAGCTACAGGAACGTATTCAGCAATTCGCTTGTTTCGCTGTGCCTTGCAGTTGCACACCAGGTGTTCCCCGTACATTCACGAATCATACTTTTCGCCTTCCTGGGGTCGGTCGCGACCGCCACCGCAGATACGCTTGCAAGCGAGATAGGACAGACGTATAAGGGCACGCCGCGCATGATAACGACATTCAAGCCTGTGCGACCAGGCACAGACGGCGGGATTTCATCGCTCGGCGAGGCTGCATGCCTTTTTGGCTCATCCGCAATCGCTGTGTTCGCCGTCGCCCTCGGGGTTGTTGATATGAATGCGATTGACATCCTGGCAGTGATAGCGAGCGGTTTTATCGGGTGCAATATCGACAGCCTGCTGGGGGCTACGCTTCAGCAGAGGGGCTACCTGACAAATAACGGTGTCAACCTCACGGCTACGCTGCTCGGCGCGGCAGTGGCTGCGCTGCTTGTGCTGTAGCTACACATTGCAGTAGCTACTCCGAAAAATTTTTGAGCCATCGCGCCGATACTGGCTCATGGGTTTCCCTGAAAAAAAGCGCTTTGCCATCATCGCAGGTCTCATCGCCATCTCATCAGCCCTGCTCGTGGCGTATCTATCTTGGGCTTTCGTGGACATCATAATATTGAGCCTGCTCGGGGCATACCTGCTGCATCCACTCGAAAAAAGGCTGCGCACATTGACAGGTATCCGCGACCGCAGGATAACAGCAGTGCTCACTATGGGGATTGTGGTTCTTGTCTTCTTTGTGATATTTCTCAATATCCTGTATGTCCTTGGCAGCGAGCTCTCACTGCTCGGAGGGACTGCACAGGCTGACTATGAAGGGTTAATCCGCTATGTGATGAGCCTGCTGCAAAATCATGTCCCTGCTCAGGTCCAGGAAATGGTCAGGGAAAGGCTCGCAGGTTCGGCTGAGGTCGCGGTCATGTTCATGATAGGCATCGCCCGGGACATCGTCATGGGCTTCATCTCAGGTATCGGGTTCTTCATGATGGGCTTTTTTGTCATTGTGTTCCTTGTGTATTATCTCCTGATGGACGGCGAGAACATATACGGCACATTCATGGGGCTTGTGCCTGAAAGCACCGCCGGTATCGTACAGGAAGTCATGCAGCATCTCGATATTATCTATGCCTGCTTTTTCAGGGTCTACCTGCTTGTGGCGATCATCACAGGCATCATAGGCGCTGCCGGGCTGTCGCTCATCGGTGTCAAATATCCTGTGATGTGGGGCTCTGTCATCGCGATACTCTCCATCCTGCCGGTCGTGGGACCCGGGACGTTCTATGTGCCAGCTGCAGCGTATTATTTCCTCACAGGCGACCCCATACGTGGCGCTGCGCTCCTCGGCTTCGGCTGGCTTTTCCTCGAGATGGTCCCCGGCAACTTCATACGCCCGAGGCTCATGGCGCAGATGGGGAGCATCCATCCCATCATCACCCTGCTCGCATTCACAGCCCCTCTTTTCGCAGTCGGACCTATGGGCATCATTATCGGACCTGCTGCCTTCGGATTCCTGCTCGCGCTCTACAGGACATATACGGGGCAGAGGCGATTTGGTGAAGCAAACGAAGCAGGGTCTCCTTAGCGCTATCACTCGTGCGCGGGCAAGGCAATCCTTATGCTGTTGCAGGGATACATACCCGCATGAAGCAGTCCTTCTGCCCAAAGTGCGGCAACCCCTCGGATGATTTCGTAGGGAATGTGTGCAGGCAGTGCTTTTTATCCGACTTCATGCTTGCCACTTGCCCTAAAGTCGGGCAGGTCAGGGTCTGCCAGTCATGCTTTGCACTGTTCCGCAGAGGTAAATGGACTGCACCGTCAGGCAGCGAGGAATCTGATATCACAGAGGCTGTGCGCACTGCCGCCGAGGATGCGGTGGAGATAAATAATGAGGCAAAAAACGCGCAGGTAACCATCTCGGTGAAGCGGCTCGACCACTCAAGGTTCGCTGCGCATGCTGCTGTCAATGCAGAGGTCAGGGGAGCTAAGGTGAGCGGTGAATGCGATATCGAGATGCGCATTTTGTGGGAGACGTGCAGCACCTGCGGGCGCTTATCGGGCGGATACTATGCGGGTATCGTCCAGCTCAGGGCTGAGGGGCGGTTCCCCCAAAAGCATGAGCTTGACAGGTGCGAGGAGATTGCAAACCGCGTCGTTGATTCTGCAATGGCAAAAGGCGACAGGACGTCATTCATAAGCAAGGTCGAGGAGCTGCGCGAGGGGAGGGACATCTATATCGGCTCAACGAAGGTGGGCAGGCAGATATGCAGGGCAATAACAGACGCTCTCGGCGGCAGGTACACCGACTCCCCCAAGCTCGTCGGCAGGAAGAACGGGGAAGACGTGTACAGGATAACATATGCGCTGCGGCTTCCGCCCTACATGTGCGGCGACATCATCCTTGCTGATGAGCGGGTGGTGGAGGTATCAAGCTGCGGGAAACGCATCTGGGGCATTGAGCTTGCAACGGGCGCGCGTTTCACTGAGAACTATGACGACATACTTGAGATTAAAAAGCTATGCAGCCGCGCAGATGCAGTGAAGGCAGTGCTCGTATCCGTGGAAAAAGACGTAGTGCATGTGCTCGACCCGCAAACCTACGAGCCCGTATTGCTGAAGAAGCCGGAGTTCCTGAAAGCTGGGAGCGGCAGCGAGATAAGTGTGGTAAAGACCAGCCGCGGCATGTTCATCCTGCCTGATTGACATGGCTCACCCTGGCGGCACCACGCTCCGTGACATCCTTCGGAATAAGCTCGCTCCTGCGGAGCTGGCGCTTGTGCCTGCTGGCTGGCAGATTCTCGGCGATATTGTTATTGCGAGCATACCTGCATCGCTGGAGCACAGGAAACATGAGATAGGTGAGGGGCTCCTGGAACTCTATCCCAGGTGCAGGTGCGTGCTGCGCCATCTCGGCATACGCGGGCAGGTGCGGGAGCCTGAAAGAGAGATAATTGCATACAGGAAAGACATGGGAAATGGAGCAGGATGTACAGGCACAGAGACGCTGCACAGGGAGAACG
>DUGO01000085.1 GCA_013331375.1 Candidatus Methanoperedentaceae archaeon
GATAACCTCGTTCAAGGAAGCGCATACGGTACACGCGACATGGGACGAGGCAGCCGCCCAGGTCGAAAAGGCGCTTGACATATACCGTGAGTTCTACAGGCGCCTTTCAATCCCCACCATCGTCTCAAAGCGCCCTGAATGGGACAAGTTCCCTGGCGCAGACTATACCAAAGCTGTCGATACACTGATGCCTGAGAACAAGACTCTCCAGATAGGGACTGCGCACCATCTCGGCACCAATTTCGCAAAGACCTTTGACATCAAATACGAGGATGCGGGCGGAGAGCAGCAGTATGCGCACCAGACATGCTACGGCATCTCGGAGCGCAGCATAGCAGCCCTCATCTCAGTCCACGGTGACGACAGGGGGCTTGTGCTGCCGCCGGCAGTCGCGCCGCACCAGGCAGTCGTGATACCCATCCTGTTCGGCGAGAGCAAAGACGTGCGGGAAGCCGCAGGCAGGATTATGGATGAGCTTCGGGACGCAGGCATCAGGGTCGTTCTTGACGGCAGCGACCTGCGACCCGGTGCCAAATATTATAAATGGGAGAAAAAAGGCGTGCCTGTACGCATAGAGATAGGACCGCGTGACCTTGGCAAAAACTCGGCGCTGTTCGTCAGGCGGGATACTGGAGAAAAGAAGCAGGTCCCGCTGAACGAAATCGGTGCAGGCATCCGAAAGCTTTTCGACGATATTGCCTCGGACATGTATTTAAAAGCTGAAAAATCCTTGAAAGCGCGTATTTTTGCATGCACAGACCTTGATGACGTGAAAGGCAAAATCGAGAAAGGCATTGCACGCATCGCATGGTGCGGCAGGCGGGAATGCGGCATGGAGATGGAGAACAGGGTGGGAGCCGCAATCCTTGGCATTCCTGAAGGTGAACTTGGTAAAGGCGCTGACAGGTGCCCGGTCTGCGGCAAAGAGACCGGCACGCAAGTTATAATGGCAAAAACGTATTAGTTACTGTTGATGGGCGGCGAGTTCACTGAAGAGGACAGGTTAAGGTGCGATGAGAAGCTTCGCCGCATGCTCGCGTGGGTGGGCGTACAGGTGCCAGAGGCTGTTGATGCATGCGGGAAAATGAACCTGCGCGAATTCATTTTCAACCTGCTTGAAAAAGAGCAGGTTTCGGAAGACGATGCAGAAGCGGCACGAAAAATCCTGCGGTGCCTTGAGGGACGCAAGCTCCTGAATGAGCGGCAGCTCCAGGCTGCGCCGATATCCAGGCGTGAAGGGGAGAAATTGTGCCTTGAGACCGCCTCTCTCATGCGGGCTATAATGGACCTGAAGGACATAAAGGCTGGCAGGCGTGCATCAGATATTGAGAAACGGAGCGCGCTACACGGCGTGGATGATGCCAGGCGCTGGATGCAGTATATCCGGAGGCTAAAGGCATGACGAAGTTCTTTGAGGTCACGGTAAGGGATGGGGCTGCACGCATCGGGAAACTGATGCTTGGGAAGGAGATTTCAACTCCTGCCGTGATACATGCGCCACATAGCGATATCATATATGCGGGCAGCGCCTGGGAGCCGTCACCCGCTGCCATGAATGACGCCGCAGGAAAGCTGTTGATACGTCCGCACAGGAGCGCCCCGCTTTCTACAAGGACAGATATCGTGGAGGAGTTCGCCGAAGTTTCAGGGCATCCGATGTATGAGAATCTGTTTGAGCGTTCAGCAGCGGGTGGATTCGCAAGAGGCGCGGTCCTGCACCCCTTCCAGCATAAAATCGTTCCTGCAGACCTGTACGTGCTCGGCGCAGCCCGCCAGCTTGAGAATAGACCGAGGACTCTTGTCGAAGCAGTTATCCGGATACGGGAAAGCACGCCACCTGACGCTGCGTTCTATGCCCCTGCTCTTGCGCTGCCCGAGAACCTGGCGCTACTTGCATACGCTGGCATCGATATTTTCGATGATACGCGTGCTTACATGGGCGCAAGTACGGGAATATATCTCACCGCTGGCGGCAGCTACCCGCTTAAAAGCCTGCGAGAGCTGCCCTGCTCATGCGACGCATGCGCCTCTCTCGGTGAGCCCGGCGCGAAGAGCGGGGATGAACGGGAAGAACTGCTCATCAGGCACAACGTGAAAAAGCTTTCCGAAGAATTGAAAACCGTGCGCAACCATATACGGGAGGGCACGCTGCGGGAATACGTGGAAGCCTCATGCCGCACCCGTCCCTGGCTGACTGCTGCCCTGCGGCTCCTGGATGCCCATCCATCGTACCTTGAGAAAAGGACGCCGGTCTCACGGGCAGGTACCATGTACGCCTGCTCCTCGGAGTCCGCAAACCGCGTTGAGGTGAGGAGGTTCGCGGACAGGGTGCGGGCGCGATACACGCCCCCGGAATGCGATATTTTGCTGCTTCTGCCGTGCTCAGCCAGGAAGCCATATTCTATGTCGAATTCGCACCAGAAATTCATCGAAGCGCTCGGGAAGTACAGGAAATACGTGCATGACGTGATAATTACGTCGCCCCTGGGCATAGTCCCGCGCGAGCTTGAGCTCACGTATCCGGCAGCGCATTACGATGTGCCTGTGACGGGTCACTGGGACCTTGAGGAGCGGGCTTGGGTGGGCGGCTGCCTTCGTGATTACCTTGAGAGGCATCGGTACAGGAAGGTCATCGCCCATGTGGAGGGCGCGTACAGGGAGATATGCGAATCGGTGTCATCCGACATCGTCTATTCCTCAAGCGGCAGTGTGACTTCGCAAATGTCGCTTGAGAGCCTGTATGATTCTGTGGCGTCTGCGGTCCTGGAGATGGACGCAAGACTGCTGCAAGGACGACCTCTTGGGGTTGCGCGCGCCATAGCAGACTACCAGTTCGGCGCGGGTGCATCGGAATTACTTGTACCTGACGGGGCGACTGTGAAGCGGTACCAGGTCTTCGCGGAAAAAGAGCATGTGGCTTCCATCATACCTGAATACGGGCTGCTCGCGCTCACGCTGGCAGGAGGAGAGCGGCTGCGCCCGCTTGAGAGANNTACTATGTGACGATAGGGGACTTTGTACCGAAAGGCAACGTGCTCGCGCCGGGCGTGGAAGACGCAGACCCGCAGATAAGACCCAACGATGAGGTCATCGTCTTCGGGGAAAAGGCGTTCGGCGTGGGGCGCGCGCGCATGAGCGGGTGGGAGATGGTTGAGTCTTGCAGGGGGGTTGCGGTTGAGATGAGGGA
>DUGO01000075.1 GCA_013331375.1 Candidatus Methanoperedentaceae archaeon
CTTCATTACTGCGTGGTTGAGCATGTGGAGCACACCTCCCATCATCGCGAGCTGGTTAGCAAGCCCCATGCCGAGCAGTATGTACCCTATCTGGCTCACGCTGGAGTATGCGAGCATCCGCTTGAAATCGAACTGGGCTATGGCAAATACGGAACCCATGATTATGGCGACTGCCGCTATCCATGCGAGAATCTGCGTTGTGGCTGTCATGTCGATAACGAACTGGGGCTTGAATACCGTAAACATCACACGAATCATGGCGTACGCCCCGACCTTTGTGAACGTGGCTGCAATGAGAGAGCTGACAGCCGAAGGCGCGGTCGTGTACGCATCGGGCAGCCAGGTGNNTCCATCGCGTCGGGCAGCCAGGTGTGCAGGGGGAACAGGGCGACCTTGAGGCTGAAGCCAACCATGAAAAAGGCGAATGCGACAAGCACGACCCTGGACGAATAAAGTTGGGGCAGCAGCATCGAGAGGTCTGCCATGTTGAGCGAGCCTGTGACCATGTAGATGTAGCCGATGCCCAGCAGGATGAAGCAGGCTGAGATAGTCCCCATGATGAGATAGTTGAATGATGCCATGAGCGCGTTCCTGAAATCGCCAACCGATATCAGCGCATATGCCGCAAGCGATGATATCTCAAGGAACACGTACACGTTGAATATGTCTCCTGTAATCGTTATGCCCATCATGCCTGTGGTCAGGAGGAGATAGAGCGTATAGAACGGCACAACCCTCCCCGGCATCTCATGCTGAACGCTCTTTCTCGCGTAAATTGAGACCGCAAAGCAGATGAAAGACACTATGCTGAGCACGAACCCGTTGAACAGGTCTATGACATACTCTATGCCCCATGGCGGCTCCCAGTCGCCAAGGTAATAGTGTATGGTTCCCCCGCCAAGCACCGAGTTCAGGAGCACAAGCGAGAGCAGGAACTGGATGAATGTGACAATCGAGACCCACGGGTTGCACAGGTCTTTGCGGATAAACCAGCCTATGAGCGGAGTGAGCAGTGCGCCCACGAGCGAGACGATGATTATCAGGATAGGATAGTGCGCTACAATGTCCAGCATTCAGTCCACTCCTGGAGACCATGCCTGCAGTATCTTGTCTTCCTCAATTGTGCCGAACTCTTTATGGATGCGTATCACAAGTGATAAAGCGACGGCTGTAGTGCTCACGCATACGACTATCGCCGTAAGGATGAGGACATGGGGAAGAGGGTTCACGTACATGATATCAATGCCGAGAGCCGCTGCCTGTGATGGCTCAATAATTATCGGGGCAGTCCCACCGTTTATGTCAGCCATCGAGATGAAGAACAGGAAGAGTGAATACTGGAAAATATTGATGCCGATGCACTTCTTGATGAGATTCTTCTTGCCTATCATACCGTAGAAGCCAATCATCATCATCGTGACATATATCACATAATTATACTTTGCAAGTACTGTCTCTATCATGCTTCCATCCTCCTTCAGTCCTCCCTTTCAGTGGACAGGTCATAGAAAATCGAAAGCATAACCGCCATCACTGTTATGCCAACACCTATCTCGATAGCCTCGATTCCGTACTCGCTCGCTTTGATGGGATTTATGAGAGGGATTTTGCCGTACTCAAGGTACTTCCCGCCGAAAAAGAGCGGTAGCAGCCCGGTGCCTGCGTATATCAGTACGCCGAGGCTGCTGAAGAGCGATATCCATTTAATGGTCATGATGCTCTTTGTCTTCTCAAGACCGAATGAAAGGGCGTACAGGATAAATCCGGCAGCGAGCACGCACCCTGCCTGGAAACCGCCGCCCGGACCCCCTGCGCCGTGTATCAGCACATAGAGAGCCCACAGAAGGATGAGTGGCACCATCAGCCGGGTCACAGTCCTGACAATGATATCATCCATGAACGTCGTGTACTCCTTCCCGCTCATCATAAGCCCTCCTCTTTTCTTGCCCTGAGCAGGAGTATCACTGTGATGCCAGCCGTGAATATCACTGAAGTCTCTCCGAGCGTGTCGTAGCCCCTGTAGTTGGCAAGCCCTGAAGTGACCATGTTCGGGACACCCGATTCTTTCTCGGTCATCTGCGTCCATCGCGGTATGACATGCCTGTAATTCGGGGAAGAGCGGTCACCGAAATCAGGGAAGTCCAGGGTGCCGTATATGAGAACAATGCCCGTGAGGACGACAGTGATGAGCGCGAGCTTCTGTCTCATGGCTCCTCCCACCGCACCGTCTTTGCGATAGCAGCTATCATCATCACGGTCGAGACCCCGGCACCCACCGCTGCTTCCGTGAACGCCACATCCACGGAGTTCAGCTCGACCCAGATAACGCACATGAGGAGGCTGAATGCTGAAAAGAGTACCACGGCTTCCAGGAGGTCCCTGGCAAGCACGGCTCCTATGGCGAGGATTATGATGAACAGGAGGAGCACGATGTCAATCGCCCAGATCATCTGGATTCCTCCTTTTGCCATACCTTCCACCCCTGCTTTGTCCACATGGGCGTTTTGATGATGAAGGCGGCTTTCATTATGGCATGTGTCGCAACAGGATTTGCCAGGAAAAAGAAGAGGATGATAAAGAGCATCTTTGCAGGGACTATGACCTTATCGAGCACGAGCTCATGACCGCTGTACACCTGATATATGATAAGACCGAGAAGGATTAGCGATTCCCCGAGCGTGTCGCATTTGCCTGTGGCGTGCATCCTGCAGTATACATCCGGCAGCCGCAAAAGCCCGATTGAGCCAGTGAGCATGAGCAGCGCGCCGACTGACATAATGAGTGTAACGATGATATCGACAGGATTCATTCCGATAGTTTCCCCCTTTCCAGGTATTTCGCTATCGCAAGCACTCCGATGAAGTTCAATATGGCATACAGCAGGGCGATATCGAAGAAATACGGTCTCGCATAGACGTAGCCTATGATGACCAGCACGACCACGGTCTTAGTGCCT
The DNA here is from genome assembly GCA_013331375.1 of Candidatus Methanoperedentaceae archaeon. Lineage (GTDB taxonomy): Archaea > Halobacteriota > Methanosarcinia > Methanosarcinales > Methanoperedenaceae > UBA10536 > UBA10536 sp10536u. The sequence goes on from DUGO01000075.1 coordinate 2,957, forward strand.
ATGACATTGACCGCGACAATCCGATCTGCAGTCGTCGGTCCGAATACTGCCCTGTACAATGCAAGGAAGGCGGTGAACAGCAGGAGCCAGATAAACACTTCAAAGAACACCATCAGCTATTCCACTTCCTGCATTCGTCAAAAATATATCCCGACCTGCCCGCCATCTCGCATGGAGGTTCCGTGAGCAGCGAGCCCGCAGGCTCATCAGCGATCGCATGCACGTAGAACGTCCCGTCTTTATCGATATCTACCGTGACCGTCCCGGGCGTCAGGGTTATCGAGTTGGCGAATATTGTGAGCGCAAGCTCTCCGGAGAGCCCGGACCTGAATTTTATCACCTGCGGATTGATTGGCATCTCGGGCTGCATTACGCGCTTGAACACGTCCCAGTTGGATAGCGCTATCTGGTACAGCAGCCAGGGGATGTACGCCAGCAGCCTGTACGCCCTCAGGAGTACCCTGCCCGGCTTCGCGTCTGAACCGAAAAGCAGGTCATTGAACATGTATGCCACTATGAATGAGCAGATGACCCCAAGGGACAGGTGGAACGTATCGAACAGACCCGAGTTCAAAATCCAGAATACATACAGTAATATAAAAGTAATTGCCAGCCCACTTTTACTCCCCTTCAAGCTACTCACCCTACCTTAGCTAAAGTTTTAGTATTTCATGCACAAATAGTTTACGATTTTTATCGGAGCGAAAATCTTTAAAATCCAGCCAGTTCACGTACGACTGCAGACCGGATGGTTCAGGCAGAATTATCCAATCCGGTTGCCATATTTCGCCCCGGACACGATGTCACGCAGCGTGGCGCCGAATTCGGATTCCACGATATGGCTTACACCCAGCGTCTTGGGATGCAGGTCAAGCTCTACAACGACGTGCTGGTGCCCCATCTCCTTGAGCGGCACGACCTGCCTGGGACCGTTCGTGATAGAAAACAGCTCCATGCCCCTGATATGCTCCATCGGCAGGGCGTGGGGGACTCCTGCGATGACTGCAAAGTCATAGTCGCTGTAGTTTTCGGCTATTAGCCTGTCCGCAGCTTCGCCTGCGACAGGGTATTCATCCAGCCCGCCTATAAGGTAATGCACTGTGATGTTTTTCTCCTCAAGGTCGGCAAGGATCTGCCTTGCATGCTTCCTGACCCTGGGCAGCCCCAGCTCAGGGTCAAGGTTCGCCATATTTATCAGCCCGGGCGCGCCCAGCTTCCCTGCAGCCTGGTTCACTGCTACGATGATGTCCGCGAACATGTAAGCAGTCTCTTTTTTCGCGTTCAGCACTGCAATGCCCCGCTTACCACCGCGCAGAAGCTCAACGAGCCGTTCTGCCACCCTGAACTTCAGGTCGCCCCGGCTTGGCGCAAGATACTCCTTGCTTGCAGCCCCGTGCTTTTTCTCGACATCTGTGGCAGCCCTGAGCAGCCTTTTCTGCCGCTCGAACTCAGCCTCGTCTATCGTACCTGCCGCAAGCGCGGATTCGAGCGCGATGATGACTCCCTTCGTGTTGTCCCTGTACCCCGCATGCACCTCTACCTCGATGACAGGGACATCGGGCTGGACAGCAGTGACGGCTTCGTGCAGCTCCTCGCCGATTATCATACTGGCGCACGTGCCCACGATGCCTATTCGCCCCGGGGCGAAGCGCTCGATGACCTTCTCGAGCACCTCGACAAGCGCATCATGTCCTCCGAATACGAAGCCCGACTCGTCAAGCCCTGTCGTAACCACATGCATGCCGTCCTCCTCAAGCAGCCGTGCGTGCTTGAAGCAGCATCCTGCAGGTCCGTGCAGGATGACCACGTCTGTATCAAGGTCCCTCAGGGTATAGAGCGCCGCGACGATGGAACTCGGGCGCGGGTGCATGATAAGCGGTTCCTTTTCTTTCAATACAGGGCTCATGGATGCGTAAAATGACCGCATGGTATTTGATTTTTTGCATCGTATGGCAGCATGGTATGGTTCTATTTGGAAACACCTTTATCCCAAGGGAATAACCCATCAGGACAAACTATACACAGCGTCATAAATATTTACGTATGCAATCGTTAAAAAAATGGAGCCGCAGATTAGCCTACTATTAATAGAAAAGTTACCAACGGTTTTGGGCAGGCATTGGTAACTGCTGCTTTGTTCGTGATGAAAACATTTAATCCAGATGAGGATTACACACTCTGGTAAAGCAATGCACACCTCAACAAAAGAACACTGGAATGAAATCTACGAGGCACTGGACGCAACTGAGCTGACCTGGTATGAAGAAATCCCCGAGCCGTCCATAAGATTACTATCTGAATGTCATATAAATAAAGACGAGCCTGTGTTAGATGTTGGGGCAGGCGCATCAACCTTTATTGATTACCTTATCGACCAGGGATTCAGCAACATTATTGCAGCCGACCTAAGCGAAATAGCCTTGGGCAAGCTAAAAGTGAGACTGGGTAGGGAAAAAGCCTCCCTGGTAAGATGGGTGGTAGATGATATTACAGAGCCGGTTAACATCCAGGATTTAAGGAATATTGCTTTGTGGCATGACAGGGCGGTATTACATTTCCTGTTAGAGGAGAACCAGCGGCGCATGTATTTGTCTGTGCTGAAGAAAGTGGTCAAAAAAGGCGGTTACGTCATTATTGCGGCTTTTTCGTTAACTGGAGCAAAAAAATGTACGGGTCTTGATGTCAGGAATTATGACCATACTATGCTGGCTGAATTTTTAGGCGAGGATTTTATCCTTCTGGATCATTTTGATTACACAGATCATACGCCTTCAGGCGTGCCCAAGCCGTATGTATATACGCTGTTCCGGAGAAAATCCTGAAATAACCTGAAGGCAGGAAAGAATGCCCAATCTTGAAAAAGTCAGACTGCAAAGCATGAGCAACAAAACATTTTTGATATTGGGTGGATATGGGAATGTAGGTCGGGTTCTGGCACAGTTATTGCTCCAAGAAACAGACCTTAACCTGGTGTTAGCCGGGAGAAACGTTAAAAAGCCAAAGCAGCCGCTGACCAGTTCAACAATCTTTATCCGGGGAACAGAGCACGGGAATTTATGCTGATGCGTCGGATGCAAAAAACCTTATACAGATATTCAAAGATGTTGATTTTGTGGTTGCAGCTTCCAGTACGGCGAAATACACGAGTTAAATCGCAAGAGCAGCATTGGAAACTGGTTGTGCTTATATGGATATTCACTTTGGACCCAGAGTCTATGGTAGATTCAAGAAATCATGACTTTTCAGCAGCACAAATCTTGATATACCGCAAGCTCGAATATATTGTTAGGGGAACCTGCAAACGTGAGGAGGTTACATCATGAGCGCAGTCAAGATAGGAGATACAGCAAAGGATTTTTCGCTGAGCGACCAGAACGGTAAAAAGATTCGCCTTTCTGACTTTAAAGGCAAAAAGGTGCTACTATCATTCCATCCCCTCGCATGGACTGCCGTGTGCGCAGACCAGATGAAGTCGCTGGAGGATAATCGCTACAGATTTGATAAGCTGAACACAGTCGCCTTGGGCATAAGCGTGGACACGGCGCCCTCAAAAAGGGCGTGGGCTAAGCAGCTCGGCATCAAGAATACGAGGCTTCTCTCCGACTTCTGGCCTCACGGTGAGGTGGCGAAGCTGTACGGCATATTCAGGGAAAAGGAAGGCGTTTCCGAGCGGTCGAACATCATCATTGACGAGCAGTGGAAGGTGGTGTTCGTGAAGGTATATCCTATGGGAGAGCTGCCGGATATCGAGGAGATAATCAAAGTCATGGAGGGATAGATGCGGTATAGTATCCGGAGATTAGTGTTTCAGTAAGTTTATCGAAAATCTCTGAAGCTTGTGAGGCATCATAATTTTTATATTGGTATGATTGCATACAATATATACGCATTAGCGTGGAGGTTGTGAAATGAGCTTGCAGACAGCAGTAATCGGTATAGTGCAACTGATAATTGCCATCATCCTGGCAGTCATTGCACCGTGTATCGGCTTTTACGTGCTTGGGAAAATCACCAAGGGAATAGAAGAAGAAAAGGAAATCGCCAGGGGTAACACTGCGTAGGAGTCCTGGTCGCAGCGCAGTGTTCATTGCAATAGCCACGATAGTCCAGTCCGGGATAGCAGGTGTCTCTACCGGACTGGTTGAGGTACTTGCCGGGGACTATTACGCACTGGGTGCCAGCATCTTTCAACTCCTGCTCGCGCTGGTGCTTGCAATCCTCGCAATTTATCTCGCACTGAACATGCTTGATAAATTCACAAAGGGGATACAGGAGTTCGAAGAACTCAAGAAAGGGAATGTGGCAGTGGCGCTGGTGATGGCTGGAGTGATTATCACTGTTGCCATCATAATTCAGGAAGGCGTAAAGGGTATAACTTCAGGGTTGATCTGAGCTGTACCCATTTTTTTCTTACAGTCATAATTCGGATATATGAAGTGAGTGAGGAGAGTAAGCCCCTTTATGTTTGGCGCAAAGGTAAAACCTTTGTAGCGCCCGTGCGGCATTCAGCTATGCGCNNCAGAGCCAGGACTCTCGCCCTGCGTCCTTTGGGACGCCCGTGCGTCCGGCAGGTGGGGAGACTTTCCTCAGGTTTGAACCCGACAGCCGCTCTTCCTCTCTCGGGTGTCAGATTGGGCACGGCACTTATAAAAGTATCGTTGCTGGAGGCTGGAAAAGTATGGCAATATCCCCACTGCGCAAAAAGTTTTTTAACTTCCAGGTACGAACATGTTATGTCGATTCCTCGTGCATGCACGCTTAGGAAGTCCCGCATACAAGGAGTGGCAGCATGAAATATGATGTACTTGCATCAATGGACGTTGTCGAAAAGACGATAGCAGCGCTGAAGGCCCGCAATATCAATGCAGAGCTTGTGAATAAAAAAGATGAAGCGCTTGCCAGGCTCAGGAAATTGATCCCGCAGGGCTCGGAAGTGATGACAGGCAGCTCTACGACATTGAATGAGATAGGCTTCGTTGACCTGCTGAAATCCGGGAAGCACCCCTGGAAGATCCTGAAGGATGCGATCCTTTCTGAGAAAGATCCGGCGAGACAGAAAGAGCTTCGTCAGAGGAGCGTACTGTCAAAGTACTTCCTGGGCATGCGATCTCGCAGACCGGTGAAGTCGTGATAGCAAGCGCCACAGGTAGCCAGCTCCCATCATACGTGTACACAAGCGATAACGTCATCTGGGTTGCGGGCACGCAGAAAATCATGCCGACTCTGGATGATGCCATGCGTCGATTGCGTGAGTACGTGTTCCCGCTGNNATCGTGATATTCGAGCGGGAGATAAATCCCAACAGGAAGATTACAATGATACTTGTGAACGAGAAGCTGGGATTCTAATCCGGGCAGGGGCGTACCTAACATTGTTCATGCCAGTCCACCCGCAATGATCCCAATGATCAAACCTCCTGCAGCGCCAATAGCGATAATGGGAGCATATGCCCGTGTGATGATTGCAGACGGCAGGCTCAGCCCGGCACCCACAACAAATCCTGCGAGTGCAGGATGGACCCCAAGCTCAACATTCGGGATGAGGAACCCGATCATGAACCTGTCTATGAAGGCACCGGAAAGCGCATCCAACCTTTTTCGTGGGTCTTCGAACTTTATGGGGAGCATGATCAATACATCAATAATCCCGAAGGCAATCCCAAAAATGACCCCAAGAGCAATCTTGTTCATGTTTTTTCACCCACGTTCAGGTTAAGTCCCAGGAATATTCCCAGCACCAGCATCTCAGCAAGCCCTGCTGCGAGGGTGTATATAAGCAAACTCGCTGGCACATTGAACATCATCCAGGCAGAAGCCACGGACATGACGACCCGGAAGAACCAGACCATAATTCCAAAACCTGCGCCTTTGATCGGTCCTGTGGTGCCGGGCAGCGCAGCATATAAATAAAGGAACACCCCGACCATGATGAAACCGTAGGCTACATCAATAGTTATGCCTGATACCATATCCACTTCGGTTTTCATTATGGCGCCGTATGCTTCATACATGGTCTGGGCATATGGGTTGGCATTGATCAGTCCATCCATTATGGCAAAAAGGACCCCGGATGTTATGCTCACAGAAACATATCTTATGCGGCTGACCTCAATCCGGGACAATTTCAATCAAACCTCCAGTAATACATGCTTGAAAGTAATATATATTTTTTTGGATTCCAAGAAAGCCTTTTTGAGTACTTCACAATTATGGCACAGTGACCTGAAAATATGCCATGAGCCCGTAGTAACTTTGCAGATGATTCGGTCTTAATTTCCTTTCAATGCCTCTGGATTTTGCAAATTCGATAGAACAATAGTAATAAAATACACGATGGTTAAATTAATAAGAGAGAATTTCGAAAAACCACATCATACCGAAATATTTAATACATAATAACTATGTTTAGTA
>DUGO01000103.1 GCA_013331375.1 Candidatus Methanoperedentaceae archaeon
AGGGGACTACGGGTTCATGCTCACTGCGATAGACGGGGCGATTAGCGGCGGTGATGGTAGTGACAAGTTCCGCATCAAGATATGGGACAAGGATAGCGGAAGTGTAGTTTACGATAACCAGCCTGGCGCAGATGACAGCGCAACGCCTGCGGCTATACAGGGTGGTTCGATTGTTATCCGTGCAAATTAATCAGAGGAAAGGTAAGAAAATGAGAAAAGTATCGATTCCAATAACGTGTCTCTTGTTCCTGATAACTTTCAGTGGAACCGCCAGCGCGTCGACCGTCACTAATTCTTATCAGGATGTAACCGTTTCTATAACCGCACCTGATACCGTAGCTCAAAACACAGATTTCGTTATCAGTGTAAATGGATATATTGCCGGAGGAACAAGCTGGGATGTTTTTGCCTACAGCTTTAAAGAAAACGACATATTAATAGATGGTAGTGGCTTTAACTGGGGCAATACGTTCTCAAAAGATTATGTCTTCAACAAGGGAGCAGGTCCTTATAAATATACTTTTATCTTCGGTGACAGAAGAGGGGGACATAACTGGTACGATGTGGCGGCTGACATCTATGTTAGCGTCGGCTTGCTTGACAGCATTCCGCCCACAACCATACTAAGTCTTTCGAGTACACCAGGCAGTAATAGCTGGTACACCTCTGATGTTCAGGTAACACTGACAGCATCTGACAATGAAGGCGGTGCAGGAGTTAGTAAGACTGAATACAGTTTGGATGGTACAGCCTGGACTATATACGATATTCCATTTACGATCTCTAATGAAGGAACGACGATATTGTATTATCGTTCCACCGACAACGCAAATAACATTGAACCAACCAAAACCCATACAATTAACATCGATAAAACTCCTCCCATCATCACTATTAATACTCCCATGTCCTATGGAGTCTATCCAACAGGCACATCGCTTGACTTTTCAGCAACTGATTCACTGAGCGGTGTTGCATCGGTATCAGGAAACCTGGTCAACACAACCGGTGCTCACATCGACGTATCAAGCGGTTTCACACCAGCTTCAGGGGTCTATACATTTATGGTCAGTGCCACCGACCTGGCAGGCAACACGGTCATAAGCGATCCAGTGTTTTTCGTTGTGTACGACCAGAATGGCGGCTTTGTGACTGGCGGGGGATGGATTGATTCCCCTGCCGGAGCATATATTGCTGACCCATCGCTTACAGGTAGCGCCAACTTTGGCTTTGTTTCAAAATACCAGAAAGGAGCCAAAATACCGACTGGCGAAACTGAATTTAATTTCAAGGTAGCCGACCTGAACTTCCACTCAGACGCCTATGAGTGGCTGGTCGTAGCGGGCGCACGGGCGCAGTACAAGGGCACGGGAGTGATTAACGGAGCAGGGGACTACGGGTTCATGCTTACTGCGATAGACGGGGCGATTAGCGGCGGTGATGGTAGTGACAAGTTCCGCATCAAGATATGGGACAAGGATAGCGGAAGTGTAGTTTACGATAACCAGCCTGGCGCAGATGACAGCGCAACGCCTGCGACTATAATCCAGGGCGGCTCGATTGTAATACACACTTAAGGGAGCGCTTTTACCCTTATGTATTTTTTCCGTGTTCCAAACCCTGCTCAGGCTAGCCTTGCAGCAAGAATTTGACGTGGCAGTTCATTCTTGGTCAATTAGATCCCGCAATGTGATGATGTCACATTATCAAATACACAATCGCCATCAGCATGAGCACTACAGCTATCACTGCTATGATTAGCGCAATGCGCGGGTTTGAGCCGAATATGATAGGCACAGGACCAATGAATATGACCCCGCCTCCTTCAACATGCGTTTTTTCCGGCTCCTGACCTGTACGGCGCATCAAGCCTGCAGCCATGAACAGCATGCCAATCAATATCAGGGCAATACCCGAAAGAATCAGCAAGTTCAACTGCGCCGCCTCCACATGAACAGATACACGAGCATGATAAACAATCCGAGTGCCATCGCAACTATGGTCATCTCAGGTGAAGTGCCTGCTGCAAGCGGTATCGGTCCGATCATGACAAGCACTCCGCCTTCAGCCCTGCCGCCTGATAGCACCATGCCGGCGAACAGGAGCGCGAATCCGAGCAGGATTAGCATGATGCCTGTTCTGATATCATTCATAGGGGTCTAGTCTTTGCGATATCCCCTTCTATGTCTGCCATCTCATCTGCAAAGCCCTGGGCTACATGTTTCCCTACATCTTCCCAATCGTCAATCCCGAGCTCGAATAGACCTGCAGCCTTCACCCCGCGCGGGACCCCGCGCGAGGACAGGTTCACGCCAAGGTGTATCTTCTCGCTCGACACACCCGCGCTCGCTATGCTGACCGTGAGCTTTTTCCCTGAGACATACACGTCCCCGCTTTCACGGGCGCAGTTTATGCCTTTCTCATTGAGAGCACGCACAAGGCATTCGAGCAGCAGCCGCTGCATGAGGTATGCAAGCCTCATGCTCGCGGGCGAATCGAACTTCTCAACGATGAAATGGATGAGGTCACTGCCTGCGATTTTTTTCCCAGCCTGCCTGTCCTCAAGGTCTTTCATGTGCTCGTCGAGGACGTCCATCGCTCCCCTGAATACCACTATCGAGTCGCCGTGTATACCCATCGTATGCGCCCACAGCGTGTCCATCTGCGAGCCGTCGTATTTCAGGAGCTGCGACAGGACATGAATCCTCATGCAGTCCTCGGGTCTGAAATCTCCCCTGCCAGCGCGCTTGCAGCCGCTGTGGCTGGTGAGCACAGGTACACGAACGCATCCGGGCTGCCCTGGCGCCCCTTGAAATTCCTGTTCGAGGTCGAGAGCCCCACCTCGCCCTTGCCCAGAAGCCCGAACGAGCCGCCCATGCAGGGACCGCAGCACGG
>DUGO01000009.1 GCA_013331375.1 Candidatus Methanoperedentaceae archaeon
GTCGTATCCTCGGTCTCAGCAGACCTGTGGCTCTCAATCACCTTATACCTGTTATCGTGAGCCAGCCGTCCCGCATCAAAGGTTTCGGAAAGAGTGCCTATCTGGTTCACCTTAAGCAGGAGCGCATTGCCCGAGCCCATGGCGATACCCTTCTCAAGCCTGCGGACGTTCGTGACGAATAGGTCGTCTCCGACTAATATCGTTTCAGGGAGCCTGCCCGTCAGCTCCGCGAAATCCTCAAAAGACTCCTCGTGGAANNATAATCCTGTAATCACCATCCACGTAAAATTCCGATGCAGCGGCATCAAGCCCGATGGTGACCTCATTTGTATAACCCGCAGACTCAATGGCAGCCTCAAGGGCATCCAGGGCATCCCCCGTATGGCGCAGCGGCGGCGCGTATCCTCCCTCGTAGCCCACGTTAATGGCGCCCCTTCCGTATTTTTTTTCGAGCTCGTCCCCGAGGGCATGGTACACCTCAGTCCCCATGCGGAGCGCCTCGCCGAAGGACGGTGCACCCACAGGCTGGACCATGAACTCCTGTATGGCAAGCTCATTGCCGGCGTGCTTTCCTCCGTTGAGCACGTTCATCGTGGGAACCGGGAGAGTGCATGCATTGATTCCGCCCAGATACCTGTACAGGTATATGCCAAGTGAGCTGGCGGCTGCCCTGGCAACTGCCATCGAGACGCCAAGAATGGCATTCGCCCCGAGGACTGACTTGTTATCCGAGCCGTCGAGCCCTATCATCGTCCTGTCGATTTGCCTCTGGTGTCGCACGTCCATGCCGGTGACGGCTTCCCGGATCGCCGTGTTCACGTTATTTACTGCCTTAAGTACACCCTTTCCCCTGTATCTCGACTTATCCCCGTCACGAAGCTCGATAGCCTCATTCGTGCCAGTAGAAGCGCCGGACGGCACGCTCGCCCTCCCGAAGCCGTGTTTTGTATGAACATCCACTTCAACCGTGGGATTCCCCCTGGAATCCAGAATCTCTCTTGCATGCACACGCTCTATTAACACCATATCACCACCTGCTGATACGAGATGCTAAGATATATTTTTTTGTAGGAAAGTTTAATTAACAGCGTATCAATCTTGCATCGAGGAGTTCTGATGAAGAAATACATTATCAAGGATATCACGCTTGCAGATGAAGGTAAGAAGCGCATTGAATGGGCGCGCAGGCACATGNNAGATTACATAATAAAAGACATAAACCTCGCAGATGAGGGAAAACAGCGAATCGAATGGGCGCGCAGGCACATGCCCGTTCTCCAGCTGCTCAAAGACAGGTTCGAGCGCGAAAAGCCGCTTGAGGGCACCAATGTGGTCGCATGCCTGCATGTTACGGTCGAGACAGCGAACCTGGTTCATGTGCTGAGGGCAGGTGGGGCTGAGGTTGCCCTTACAGCGTCGAACCCGCTCAGCACGCAGGACGATGTCGCTGCAGCCCTTGCATCAGAGGGCATCCCTGTGTATGCCATAAAAGGGGAGAATGAAAAGCAGTATTACGAGTGCATCGAAGAGGCGCTGAAGATAGGTCCCAACGTCACGCTTGATGACGGCGCGGACGTCATAACGACCGTTCACTCAAAGCATACGGAACTCCTGGGTGAGATACAAGGCGGATGCGAGGAGACGACTACCGGAGTTATACGCCTCCGTGCGATGGCTGCGGACGGGGCGCTCCGGTATCCCGTCATCGCTGTGAACGACGCGGAGACAAAGATGATGTTCGACAACAGGTACGGCACAGGACAGAGCACCATACACGGCATCATGAACGCCACAAATGTACTGTTCGCTGGCAAGAATGTTGTCGTGGCTGGCTACGGCTGGTGCGGCAGGGGCGTTGCGATGAGGGCGCGGGGGCTGGGCGCGAACGTTGTCGTGGTCGAGGTCGAGCCGCGAAAGGCGCTTGAGGCTGTGATGGACGGCTACCGCGTGCTGCCCATGCGCGAGGCTGCAAAAGTCGGGGATATATTCATAACGGTCACGGGCGACATCTCGGTGCTGAGGAAAGAGCATTTCGGGCTGCTCAAGGACCAGGCAATTGTCGCGAACTCGGGTCATTTCAATGTCGAGATAGCCATACCCGAGCTTGCCGCATGTGCTGTATCCATCAACAGCATGAAGGACAATGTCACTGAATACGTGATGGAGGACGGCAGGAGGATTTACCTGCTCTCTGAAGGCAGGCTTGTCAACCTTGCTGCAGCCTTCGGGCACCCGCCCAGCGTGATGGACATGAGCTTTGCCAACCAGGCGCTGGCTGTGCGGCATATAGTCGAGAAAGGGCATACGCTTGAGCGGCAGGTCTACAGCGTGCCGGTTGAGATTGACAGGGAGGTGGCTGCACTGAAGCTCACGGCACTGGGCATAGAGATAGATACCCTGACCGGCGAGCAGGAAAAGTACCTGCGCTCATGGGAGATGGGGACCTGAGCATGGAACTTGCGGCTCTTGAGAGGTACCTCGGAAGCCTGTACGGAGATGCAAGAGTAACCAGGATAAGCGAGCTTGGCGGAACGCCTACGGTTCCGGATGATGGTCTCAAGGGTTTCGGCTACGGGAAGCCGTACCTTATAGAATTCGAGTCACGCGGTAAAGAGCATTCAGTCGTGCTATCAAGCATGCGTGTACAGGGCGGGTTCGGGCACGACCATTTCTCTGACAGGGCGCAGATACTCATCTGGCAGCACTCGACGTTCAATAAGCTTCCAAGGCACGTGGAATCCATTGACGTGGGCTACTTCACTGGCAGGGGGGAGATGCGCTCTGCGGGAGACGCCGAGGAATATTTCATACTGATGAAAAAGGTGGAGGGCACCGAGTATTTCAACGACCTTGAGCGGATAAAGCGTGAAGGCAGGCTAACAGGGCTTGATAAAAGACGCTGCATCGCCCTTTCTTCATATCTTGCTGATATCCACAGGAACAGGCACGATAACAGGGAACTCTATTTCAGGAAGATACGCGACCTCGTAGGTCACGGGGAATGCATCATGGGTCTTGCGGACAGCTATCCAGAGGACGGTCCGGTATCCGGGGAGCGGCTCTGCGAGATAGAGAAAAAATGCGTGGATTGGCGTTACAGGATAAAGAAGAACACGCACCGGCTGTGCATGGTACACGGCGACTTCCATCCCTGGAACATCATGTTCCGTAAAGGCGATGACTTCACGCTCCTTGACAGGAGCAGGGGGGAA
>DUGO01000065.1 GCA_013331375.1 Candidatus Methanoperedentaceae archaeon
CTTATGAGACCGCGGCAAAGGCGTACAGCAAGGTGCTCGAGATTGAGCCAAGGAACGCAGAGGTGTGGTATAAGCACGGACTTGTGATGAAAGCTCTATCCCATGACAGGGAAAAGCTGCGCTCGTTCGAGAAAGCAGTGGAATGCGATCCGTCGCATGTTGATGCGCTTTATGAAAAGGGACTCGCGCTAAAGGAGTTCGGTAAGACTGCAGAGGCGTCTGAGGCTTTTGCGAAAGTGCTGCAGATAGACCCGAATCATATGGGAGCCAGGTCAAAGCTCAGGCAGAAATGATTCAAAGAGATGCATATGGTCCTGCGGCTTTGTCAGGAACTCAAGCTTGCTGATATCCTTTACAAGACCGTACATTTCTTTGCTTTTTACAAGACCGAGCGACGGCTCGCCCGTGCACGGCAGGTATCTTAACTCGGGCACCTGCCCGTATCTTTTGTTCCGAAAAGGTCCGGTGTCAAGGAAATAATATGCAGCACCCGCCTTTTCCCGTATCGGCTCATACAGCGATTTCACGTCCCGACCCACCCAGTTAGCCATTTTCAGCACGTGCTTCGAGGCATTGATTGTGACGTGCCCGAAGCCTGGCGGTATCAGCACTTTGTCGCCCGCGCCTGCCCTGACTGCCACCGCATCCACGACCTCGCCGTCCTCCTGCCTCTGGAGGAAATAGAGAGCTTCGCCGCTCAGCACCTCGTATATCTCGGGATAGGATACGCCTGTGCCGGGAACGGTCTCGTGGTAGTGACCTGCAGTCTTGACGTATTCGCACCCGAGCATGCGTGGCGGGATGACCGTGATGTCGTACCTGAGCCCGCTTTCTTTTATGACTTCATGGTCTTTCCTGCTCAGGTGCACGTCGCGGTACATGAAATACAGGTCGATATTGGGAGATGCTGCAAGCCACGTCCTGTCGAATATCACGTCCTTCATATCGTGGAGCGTCCGTATCGTGGGTGTTATCCTGTCAAGGTCTATGGCTGCATACCTCCGTCGGCTGTCCTTTCTGTTGGGTGTATTGATATTTAAAGTGGTGGCATCTGCGAGGGTGCGTGGGCTAAAAAGCACCGGCACACAATTTTATAAAAAGTATTTGGCATCAGGGGATTTGACAGCAGCCTCGTTTCGATAACCTTAATAATTCCCCTCCAAATTTTGATTCCGCATAACTCATAAATCCTTTTTTCCATCTTCTTGCCAGTACGCCTGCTGAACCACTATTCTGTGATATGCTCACGTATGCCTGTTAATCTTCCCCCGCAGGCTCTTAACTACATTAACTGGCAGCTCCACCGCGCCGCGTACGTGGTTGAAAAACACCCATGAGTTCAGCGCAGAGCAGACGGCGAGCACTTCCCTTTCGTTATCCGCATCCTCGCCGATGAGCCGGGCTACAGTGTCGATGTTTGTTATCCTTATGCCGTAGACAGCTTCTATCATCTGGAGCTGCGCCTTTGCCCTGTCCGTGAACTCTGCAATGATGGTAACCGCGCCCGTGAAGTGTGGGCATGCGGGCTTATTAAGGCTTTGCCACGGGTCGGGAAAATCTATACATGGCACCGGTTTAAATAGTCAGTGTACTTATAGCACGTATGTCCAGGTGCTATATGATCGGGATAATCTCGGACTCGCACGACAACCTCACAGCGATACGGAAGGCGGTTGAGCTTTTCAACTCACGGGAAGTCTCAACCGTGCTGCACGCGGGCGATATCGTTTCCCCGTTCACGGTCCGGGGATTCAGTGACCTGAAAGCCGAGCTGAAGCTCGTGTTCGGGAACAACGACGGCGACAGGCTCACGCTGCGCGACTGGTACGCCAGGATTGGCGCAGAGGTGCTGGGGGATTTTGGCGGAGTCGTCGTCGACGGGAAAACGATTGCGCTGCTGCACGGCACTAACTCGCAGATGGTGGGCGCGCTCGTGGAAAGCCGTGAGTTCGATGCAGTCGTGTGCGGGCACACGCATAAGCCTGAGATAAAGAAAGGGGACTGCATGCTCATCAATCCTGGAGAGCTGTCCGGAGTGCTTTCAGGCAGGATGACGGCTGCGCTGCTTGATGTTGGGACGATGCGGGTGGAGATAGTGGAGATGTGAGCGGAAAGGAGATCAAATGGAGGTACAAAAAGACTCGAAAAACTTATACAAATGGAAATCAAACAGGTACAATATGAGTGTGGGTTATGAGAAATCAAGGAAGCAGCGACGAATTAGAAAAGGAAATTCAGCGACTGGTATCCGGTTCTGATGCATCAAAAGAAAAATCACATGAAATGAAAGCTTCGAATATCGCTTCTGCCAGTACCAGATTTGGATTCAAGTTATTTCTTGAATTGCTGAGAAAAGGAAAAGGCTGGAACATCTTGATTTCTCCAACAAGCATAGCAGCCGCTCTTGCAATGACTTACAATGGAGCAATGGGCGATACAAAAAGAGGAATGGAAGAAACACTGGAATTGCAGGGGATGAGCTTTGAGGAAGTGAATAGGGAAAATGCGGCATTGATAGCAGGTCTGAAAGAAATTGACTCGGTACAAATAAATATTGCAAATTCGCTCTGGGGAAAGAAGGACGTCCCGTTCAATCCAGATTTTATTCAAAGGAACAGGGATTTCTATGAGGCTGGGGTAAGAAATCTGGATTTCAGCGACCCCAGATCAATTTCGATCATCAATGCATGGGTCAGCGAGAAGACAGCCGGATTGATAAAAAAGATTGTTGATGAAATTGACCCACTGACGATTTTGATTCTGATAAACGCAATATATTTCAAAGGTAAATGGAGCAATGTGTTCAATAAGGCAGACACAAAGGAGGGTCTTTTCACATTACTTGATGGAAAGCAGAAAAACGTACATTTCATGTCCCAATCAGGTCGGTACCCCTATCATCGAGGCAGGGATTTTCAGGCGATATCTCTTCCTTACGGTGACGGCAGGGTGAGCATGTATATTTTCCTGCCCGACAAAAAAGTAGATTTCTATGGATTCCTGAACAATTTTAATCTGGATTTGTTGCATCAGTTCTCCACCGAAAAAGGAGCAATAAAATTGCCTCGTTTTAAACTTGAATATAGCATATCACTCAATGATGCCCTCAAGAGCCTTGGCATGGAGGTGGCGTTCGATGAGGATAAAGCCGATTTCTCAGGTATGTGCCCGGTTACCTCTCAGGATAATGTATATATTTATAAGGTCGTGCACAAGAGCTTCATGGAAGTCAACGAGGAGGGTACTGAAGCGGGAGCCGCAACCAAGGTTGAAATGAATACAAGAGCACTGCTCGGACCCCCGCCATTCAACATGGTGGTTGACCATCCATTTTTCTGTGTGTTGCGTGATAACGCAACGGATGCGATATTGTTCATGGGTGCTGTTGTTGATCCGTCCGTCATGTGAAGGCATATCCGATACTGGTCAAGTGAGCAATACAATGAGAGCAATAGAGCTCTATAAGAACGAAAAAATCAGCCTGGTCTCGGTGCCAGGATTGCGAATCTGTTATTATCTGAGTTTATAGACCTTCTGAAGGAGTATAAGGTCCAGATAAACATCGATAAAGAGGATGCTGAGAAAGCGCTGGAGTATGCGAGGGCGGTGCTGTAGGTGAATGACTTCAGCTATAATTGCGGCAACAGCCGCAAAGACTGAGAAGGCGCTTGCCTTTGAGCTTGCGCTGGCAGCAATTGGCATAGGCATTGCAGCGTATGCGCGCAGGAAGAGGTAGGCTTACCGCTGCCTGCAGCGGCGCTCCCTCTGCAGGATAGACGATTCAAGGGCTAAAGCATGTTTTTCTGAGGTGCTGCGTGCCTGGAACTAATGCCCCGTGAATTCAGCATGCAGTTTCATACGTTTTCAATTTCATGGATTCCAGGAATTGTTTAGGAGTGATATATTCATTTTGTCCCTCAAAATCCCTATCGTAAGCGATTATGTCGATTCCCAGAGACCGAGCAGTTGCCAGATGCTCCAGATCTTTTTCTTTGATGGCGCCCCTTAATCTATTCATTTCTTCAGAATATTGCTCCTCAGGGATTATTTCAAAGGATGAGTGTATGAACGAAAATGATAGCGACGCGAAGTCCTTGTTCTTGATCTCCTTTAAAACGTGAAGCACTTCATAAGCGACTTTACGATTAATAACGCCGGTCAGCTCTTTTCTGCTGATGAGCTTGAGAATCAATGCAGAGTTCGTTTTTTCAAAAAGCAATCCTCTTATCAATACTGAGCTATCTACGAATACTTTTCTCTTTGGCACTTTCTACCATCCTTTGAACTTCAGCCTCGCCGATAGTTATAGACCCTGACCGCGCATGTATCTCTGCCAGGATTTTTTCTCTTGAGAGCATGCCGGTTGTGAGCGCGAAGTTCATCAGTGCCAGACGAAGGGCTTCGGCTTTTGTTTTAACTATGCCGAGGTCTATCATTTCCTTCAATATCTTCTCCTGCGTACCCCTGAAATCCACGGTAACGGTTGTCATAAATCTGTCTCTTTAGTAATTGCGGCAGGACTATAAAGGTTTATTGGAAATCCGTGCATTTACGCGACTCCTTGAATCTCGCCGCAGATTCATGGTCTGCATCGTTTTTATCAACAAGCGCATACCAGGCACTTGTGTCAACAAATATTGGCAAGAATGAGCCCTTCAGTACAGGTATCTATCGTGTTTTCGCGCCACATCTCTCCTGTTGCCAGCACCGATTCCTATTATTCCTGTTAGCGCTCTTTTTTGCGCGCCCAGCAGCTCTGCATCATCTTCAGGCAGGAGCATGAGATGGACATGCTTATGCTCCGGAAGGTCGACTTTTTGCAGCGGTTTGAACTTGCCGTTCTCATAAATGGCAGGTATTGCTTCTGACATAATAGTGAGATTTACCTTGTGTTCAGATAAAGTTTCTTATTATGAGCGCAAGAACCGAAACATTGTTATCATTCGCCTCAGAAGTACAGGCGATGCGCGGCAGGCTTATTACACTCGAAGGCATAGACNNTTTCCCGATGCAGTTTTCACAGCCGAGCCCACGCATGGGTGGACAGGAGAGGCTGTGCGCACAGCCATAAAAAAAGACGTTGACCCCCTGGCAGAGCTTTTCCTGTTCATGGCAGACCACGCAGAGCATATCGCATCAGTGGTTAAGCCCGCGCTTGACAGCGGCAAGCTCGTTATCTCTGACAGGTACTCTGACAGCAGGTGCGCATACCAGGGCGCGCTGCTTGCGGGATTCGATGACCCTGTGGCATGGGTGAAAGAGCTGCACTCATGGAGCATCAAGCCAGACCTGACTATTCTGTTCACAGTTGAGCCCGGGGTGGCAATAAAGAGATGCAGCAGACGCGGAAGCAAGACAAAGTTCGAGCAGCCCGGGTTCCTGGAGCGGGTTCAGTCCAATTTTCAGAGGCTTGCACGCGAGGAGCCGGAGCGGTTCGTGGTGATCGATGCTGGAAAGCCGCTGGAAGATGTTGAGAAGCTTGCTGCTGAGGCGATTCATGCGATGATCAGGTGATGTCACTCAATGTGCATCACTCATAGTGCATTCTTCGGAAAACTAATATATACCCAGCCATCTATTTAGCCCCAGAGGTCGATGAATTTGTTTTCAGTAGGAGAAGCCCTCATAGGCGAGGAGCCTGAGTTAGCTCATATTGATTTGATGATAGGCGATAAAACNNAAAACAGGACCTGTCGGACAGGCATTTGCCACTGGCATGACACAGCTATCCGCAGGTCACACACCCCTTCTTTCCGTCATCCGCCCCAATCTTCTCGCAAAGCCTGTGACGCTCATAGTGCCCAAGGTCACGGTCAAGAACATGGACCAGGCAGCCAGGATTTTCGGTCCTGCGCAGACCGCGGTCGCAAGAGCGGTGGCAGACTCTCTCGAGGAGGGCGTGCTGCCAAAGGAGAAGTTAGACGACCTCGCAATTGTTGTAAGCGTATTCATACATCCCGAGGCAAAGGACTACAGCAAGATATACAGGTACAACTACGGAGCGACCAAGCTCGCGCTCCAGAGAGCCATGGAGTCGTTCCCTGATGCGAAGACGCTGCTCTACGAGAAGGACAGGACCATGCACCCGATAATGGGCTTCAAGGTCGTTAGATTATGGAATCCGCCGTACCTGCAGGTCGCAATCGATATCCCGGATGTTGATTTTGTGCAGAAGGTGCTGAAGCAGATACCTGCGAGCGACCA
>DUGO01000071.1 GCA_013331375.1 Candidatus Methanoperedentaceae archaeon
ACTGCCATCCCGGATACCCCCTGCCCGACCTTTAGCTTTGAGGTAACCTCAACAAGCTCCTGGGATATACCCGAGTGGTTTTTCATATACAGAGTTTCACTATCCTCCTCCAATAGATATATTGCTCCAGCCTCGGTTTCTGTTACTTCCAGAGCCTTGGAAAGAGCAGCATTCAGGATGCTCTCTAAATCTAGGGTCTGGCTTACTACTCTGTCGATGACGTAAAGAGCCTCTATGGTTTTATCATGCAATTCCAGTTCACTGAATAGCCTTGCATTCTCTACCGCAACCCCGAGCTCATTTCCGATGGAGGCAAAAAGCTCCAGTTCTTCCTGCGAGAAGGCATGAGCGGTGCGGTAATAGATATTCATCGTGCCGAGCATCTTGTCTTTGAACAGGATAGGCATGCTTGCGATCGATATTACTCCTTCTTCCTCCAGTAACGGGATAAGCTCAGGATTCGGATGCTGGGATAAGTCCATCGCCACCGGTTTTCTCAATTCAACGGCACTCCACGAGACCCCTGTCCCAATTTTAAGTATTCTTGCGGCATCAGCAAACTTCTGAGACACGCCCTTGTGAACCACAAGGCGCAAGCTTCCTTCTTCCATAAGATTTATTATGCCGCTGTCTGCGCCTGTTATCTTCAAAACGGTCTCAAGCGTGCCCTGCAGCATCTCCTTCAGGTCGAGGGACTGACTTACCGTTTTAGCGATTGTGTAGAGGGCTGAGAGCTCCTGAGTTTTTCTTCTCATCGACACGGCTTTAGACTGCAACTCACTTGCCATGGTGTTAAAAGAATTTGCCAGCTCGCCGAGCTCGTCCCTCGATGTTATATTAATTCTGTGCTCCAGTATTCCTTCGCCTATAGCTTTTGCACCTGCTGTGATTGTTCTTACTGGTCTTATAATCCAGTACGTGCCCGCGAACAGGAAAACAAGCGTCATGGCTGTTATCAGTATAAGTATTAATGGGATTTTATTGAAAATCTGCCGTGCACTCTGGTCTATGCTGCCTGCTATCATTCTGCCAGTCTCTCTAAGCTCGCTGGAAAGGTTTACACTCTCGTTCTTGATAATATCTCCAAGCACAGCGGATGATTGGTAGAACACAGGCCATTCGCTTGAAGCGAATAGGAAGCCATATCCTCTTTTCATGTTGGCAACTCTATCGTCGTACTCGCGTCCGTAGGTAATGGGAACCCATATAGCGACCTTTGTTTTCTCTTCAAGCACCTGTTCGCTGTAAAAATCGCCCTCGCCAGTTACATATAACGAGTTCATGATTCGTTTCATATACTCATCCCCACTCTCTCCCCACAGTATTTTTGAGCTTGGAATATGCATGGGAAATAAGCCGCTCCTGTTGTATTCCTCGAAATTATCCTCACTTATCGCAGGAACAAGCTCTCCCTTTTCATCGTACCCTTTGCTGAAATACTGCTTCGGATGCAGCAGCCAGCCCTCATCATCCACCATCGCAAGATAGTCCCCAGAAAGCAGGTCTGTGAGAGGAAGCCTCTCATAATCCAGAGGTCTTATGTGCTGCATGTATTCAAGTACATGGATTGTATCCAGCCCAAGCATGATTATTCCAATCTTCTCCCCATCTCGATAAACAGGCGTCACGAATCTCTGCACACCGTGAGTATATTTTCCGCGAGGATTTTTGTTGCCTGCATGGGCTTCTGTTATGTTAAGTATCCTCCCCTCGATGTGGCTTACGTATACCTCGCCCTTTCTGAGCTTCATCCCCTCCTTAAAATAATTTACTATTTCGCCACCAGGCGACGCCCTTGCCTTGAACTCCAGATTCTTATCCTTGCTCAGGTCGAGATAATCGTACCTGAGCGAGCCGTTCCTTATCTTGATTATTTCCAATCCATCCGTACCTATGAAAGATAGCTCCGAATATACAGGAAGCACAGCATAGGTATCCCTGTCGAACCAGACGGACTTCTTTTTCGTACTCACAAAACTCAGGTATGTCTGCACATCCTGCGGAAGCTCTGCTAGCAGAAGAGTGTCATCTTCAACACCCCTCATGAATTCTGAAATCTGCTTTGAGATTTCAAGAAGCCTGATCCTTATTATCTTCTCCGACTGCGCATCGAGCGTCTCTTTACTGTTTTTTATAGCAATATCAGCAACGCTCTGGAACCTCTCTTCGCTTTCGGATTGCAACGAGAGGCTTGCATTATCTATCTGCTTCTTAAGAACAGGAAAATCGGATAATATGTAGAAAGACATTATTACCAATGGTATTAAAGTAATTATTAACAGCAAAAAGGAGATTTTATAAATTACGGAAATATTCCTCATAAAACCCGCTTAAAAATTTCATCCTTTAACCACCACCAATACCTGAAAGATACAAGAATTGCGATAAGATTACCTATCAGTAGCAGGGAAAAATAGAGCCCCTGCATGTCAAGGGATTCTACGGAATGCGGCATTTCATATCTTTGATGCAAATAAATGTGAACCGGAATGGTTAATGAAATAATAATGCACGATACATAATACCACCGGTAATACGGCGCAAGCATCAGCCCTTCCCCCATTCGCGCGCTCAGTTTTGCAAGAACGATGTAAAAGACGATAATGCCGATTATCCCGATGGATTGCAATAGAAAATCCAGTTCCAGTATCATCTCAACCGCCCGCCCGTCATCACAAAGTAAAGCCTAAGGCTTGCCGCGGCAAGCAATATACCGCCTGCCGCTGTGAGCATGCTGCTGGCATCACTGAAAATATCATGAGAAAAAAATAAAAAAGAGACGAGGAATAAAATACCCGAAATGATGAATAGATGGGGGAAAGCTTGCTTTTTAAAAGTCTTCTCATAAAAAAAGGCGATGCTAAAAGGTAAACCCATAAGAAGCAGATATGAAATTCCTAAAGTTAAAATCAAGACCGAAAAAATAGTATTATTGATTATCAATGCCTTTCACCGAACACTTCTTTGAATACGTCCGCAGGTAATTTGCGCGCGCTTCCGCTGAGCACGCTTTCATATCCTTTCATCGCAGTCTTGACATTGATGCCCTTTTCCGTGATTTCAAATTCCCGTATCTCCG
>DUGO01000121.1 GCA_013331375.1 Candidatus Methanoperedentaceae archaeon
GGATAGAGACCACTGGACGCATATACACTGATATAGCACAGGGTCTGCATGTTGTCGGTCCTGCCGGGCGCGCTTCTGGTATAGACAGGGACACGAGGCGCGACCATCCGTACGCGGCGTATCCTGAGCTGCAGTTCCGGGTGCCTGTGCTGCGCAGTGGGGACGTGAACGCAAGGACGCGGGTGCGCGCGGACGAGGTATATGAATCTATGTCACTGGTACGGCAGGCGCTCTCGGGCATGCCCGAAGGCAGCATCGTGGCATGGGAGGGTACGATACCGGATGGCACTGCTCTTGGCTACACAGAGGCGCCGAGGGGTGAAAATGTGTACTGGGTGAGGATTTCAGGCAATACGATTGACAGGTGTAAGGTGAGAGACCCGTCGTTCTGCAACTGGCGCTCGATAGAATATGCAGTCCTTGACAACATCGTCCCCGACTTCCCGATAATCAACAAGAGCCTGAGCCTTTCGTATTCGGGCAACGACATGTAGGTGAGAGCATGCTGAGAATCCTGTATAAGACGCTTAAAACCGGCACGGTAACAGCAAATTATCCAGCCAGCCCCGAACTGGCACCCGAAGGGTTCAGGGGAAAACCAGAAATTTCTGCGGATAAATGTACTTTCTGCGGAGCCTGCGCTTCAGTATGTCCGCCCGGCGTCATAAGAATCAAAGAAGAGCCGGGAGCCACGTCGCTATCCCTGTATATATGCGGATGCATATTCTGCGGCAGGTGTGAAGAGGTATGCCAGCCGGGGGCTATTGCGCTCAGCCGGGACTATGAGCTTGCATCAAAGACAAAGGACGACCTCATTGCAGTTATACGGAGGAAAAAATGACCGTCGAGGACGAGATGGAGTTCATGCGGGCTCAACTGCGAGATAATATAAAGAAAAACTTCGGGCGCTCGCTGCATATCCGCGAGGTTGATGCCGGGTCGTGCAACGGGTGCGAGGTCGAGGTGGCTGCGCTATCCAATCCCGTCTACGATGTCGAGCGGCTCGGCATCCATATCGTTGCTTCGCCAAGGCATGCTGACATGCTGCTGGTAACGGGTCCGGTCACGCGCAACATGGAGCTTGCGCTGCTTAAAACCTATAACGCCACCCCGGGACCTAAGCTCGTGGCTGCGATGGGCTCATGCGCGTGCAGCGGCGGCATCTTCGGCGAGACGTATGCAAGCGCGGGCGGAGCAGATAAGGTCATTCCGGTTGACGTGTATATCCCCGGATGCCCACCGAGACCCCAGGCAGTGATATTCGGGCTTCTTGTCGCTGTTGACAGGCTTACCCAGAAGATAAAGAAACAGGAGGTAGAGGCATGACAAAGTATGAGATACTCGTAGCCACTGACGACTCGGAGTATGCGCGCAAGGCTGAGATAGCTGCGCTGAAGATTACCCGCTCGTACAATATCCGCATGGCTGCCATCTATGTGGCAGTCGGCAGCAGGGACTCGGAGCGCGAGGAGAAAGTGGCGAAGGGTGAAGAGGTGCTGAACAGGGTTGTTGAGGAGGGCGCAAGGATGGGCGTGGATGTGCACAAGCTGCTTGTGGGCGTGAGCCTGCAGAGGATGCCTGAGCAGGGAGCGCATGCCGCTGCCATTGCAAATGCCATCCTGAACGCTGCGGAGGCGTATAAGGTTCACACCATCGTGGTCGGCGGGAGGGGCGAATCCGAGATCAATCCTGAGCTCGGGAGCGTGGCGCAGGCTGTGGTCAGGAAAGCCAAGTGCACTGTGCTTGTGGCGAGGTAGCATGCGTTATGGCGATAGCAATAGGAATCTACACATAGTCCCATAGTCCGGAGAAAATGTATGCAAGGATTCCGGCAATCGCCCCATTCATATAGAGGTATTTTGAGTGAAAACCACCCTTGAACTTCTGATTTACACCTGAATCACTCTGGAATACAAAATCACTGAGCAGATGCGCAATTATTAAACGGATGAGTAATGAGAAATCCATTGGTGTAATATAAGTCCTTCATCTTATCTTCATGATTATAAGGCTCCAGCCTTATTTCGTTTGTTTCTACGGGGACAGGCGCCTCATACCGGTCTGAATGCAGTATGGGTGGATATTCGTCTGCTTCGGGTGTGAGCTTTACTGCGCCTTGCGGAATCTTGCTTTCCCTGTCAACTGCGGGCTTGTCGCCGCCGTTCCCGGTGCAGCCTGAGACGAATACTGCGAGCAAGAAAATCGATAAAAGGGCTATGTTTTTCATAAGTTGGGATTATCTATTAAAAAGTAAATAGTTTTTGGTGGGGCTGATTGACGATTGTTGGCGAAAGTCTATGAGGATAACGAATCTAATACATTGATATATCACTCTGTCGCTATATCTTAGTGGATTTTTTTCGTAGGATTGTTCCGACAATTAGCCCAATAATTGAAAGTATATTTTCGAATCCGGTTGCCTTCGGCAGGTCTTTTGATGACTGCTGCAGTTCGGCGTCCTCTTCGTTCTGTTTTGCGAACACCGAAATAATTTGGGTGTTGGAATTGGCAAAATATTGATTCCCTTTTATGTCCTGATATGTGATCTCCGCAATAGGGGTTCGGAATTTGCCAGATGTCGTGGCTTTAATAGAATATTGAAATTCTTCAGATGTGGAAGGGCTCAAATTAGGATATATTTTCGTGGCTGTGCCATTAACGATATAACAACCATCCGGAATTTTATCTGTTATCCTGACATTTTTCGCATCTGTACTTCCTATATTCACAAAATTGATTTTCACATTCGTTTGATTTCCCTCTGCTATGTATGACGATTCAATAGTCTTGGTTACGGTAATTCGTGGATGATTCGCCAAAAATGATTCATGATTATTCTGGATTTCTATGTCACTTAGAGAGCGGTTATATATGCGGACTTCGGTTATATCGCCATCGAACCTGTTAGCATTATAATTGTCGTACCATTTCCCAATTGTAATAGGTTGATCATTTGTTGAAATCTTTCCGATATATTCAACAGATTTTGCAATAGCACCATCAATGTACATCTTCAGCTCAAAGCCATCATACGTGACTGAGTAATGCACCCACCTGTTCGGGATATCACTTGGCGCTTCAATAAACGGACTGATCTCATCGAAACCCCCGGATGGATAAAATCTGAGTTTTGTGCCTCCGTCCGGCATTCCAAGCGCCCACCCGCTCTGTGAGGAGTAGTCTCCTTTGCCAACTATCCCAAATTTTTCGTCGGTTGTTGATCCCCAATTAACAATTACTTCAAGCGTCATCGTGCGCGATAAATTCAGGGATTCCGAGTGAGACACGTTAACATACTCGTCATGTTCACTGAAATGATTAAGACTGAGTGAACCACCATACGCATCATCAATTCTACCTCCACGAATTACTCCATCATTCTTGAATCCACTTGAGTCACTTGCGTCAATGTCAAAATGATATTCTGCAACAAGCCCCTCTCTTGTTATTTCGCCAGATGCAGCTCCTGACAATGCCACAGTAACAATCATTAATATTACTATAAGTCTACTCAACTCGCACTCGCTCCTTTCCAGAGAGTTCAGAAATATTAGCTCAGTATTTAAAAGTTACGATTTTCATCCGGTCGAATTTGTTACGAGATGAAACGCGGCATGAAAGCTGAAACGTCCTCTCGTTTCCAGCATATGGTAATATCCTCCCGCTCCCTTTTTATCCCATGCGCGCCAATACTCCTGCCCATGATAGAGATTGGCGAGGCAGAGCTCCCCGGCATAGGCAAAAAATACACCATAGACAAACTGAAAGACGGCGGGAAGCTCGTACTCCTGCTCCACAACAGCGGCAGGCGCGACATCTACTATTTCGAGAAGGGAAAGGAATCCCCCACAGTGGTCTCGCTCAACGACGAGGAAGCAAGACGGATAGGCGCTGTACTCGAAGGCGCCTTCTTCAAGCCCACGCCCACTGACGCACTCGAACTTTTGCTTTCAGAGCTCATCATCGAGTGGGTAAAGCTGAAGCCAGGCGCCGCAGCCGTTAACAGGACCATAGGCGAGCTTGAGATTCGGAAAAAGACAGGGGTCTCTATAATCGCGATACTCAGGAAGCCCAAAAACATCCCAAACCCGACTCCGGATGTTGCCCTGCAGCAGGACGACACGCTCGTTGTGATAGGGCAGCGGGAGCAGTTCCCCGCATTCCAGAAGCTCATCGGGGTCGAATAAATGGTTCAGCTGTACGAGCTTGCGGCTGTGTACCTTGCGGTGTCAGTCGGCGGGCTGGTAGCTATCAGGCTCGGGCAGTCGGTCATACCAGCCTACATGCTTGCAGGGATGGCGATTGGACCATACGGTCTTGCCCTGCTCAGGGATGAGATATTAATCAAGGAAATATCTCAGCTCGGGCTGATACTGCTGCTGCTGTTCCTGGGGCTTGAGTTCTCGGTCGGCGGCATGCTGAAATCCGGAAAGAGAATGGTAGTTGCGGGTACTGTTGACCTGCTCGTGAACTTCCCGATCGGCGTCTTGCTTGGCATGGCATTCGGATGGGACCTGCTCACAAGCATGTTCCTGGGAGGTATAGTCTATATCAGCAGCTCAGGCATAGTGACAAAACTCCTCACTGAGTTTCGGATGCTTGCCAACCCAGAGACAGAGACCATCCTCGGCATCATGGTATACGAGGATGTGTTCGTAGCTGTCTATATGGCTGTGATATCAGGCATCGCTATCTCAGGCGCCGGAGGCGGCGGAGACATTGCGGCTGTCATCGCAAAGGCGCTCATCTTCTGCATTGCTATCGTGTTTGTCGCTCGAAAGCTCAACGGCGCGGTGACGAGGCTGTTGGATATCGAAAATGACGAGCTTTTCCTGCTGTTCTTATTCGGCATCGTTGTACTTGTCTCTGCGGCGGCGATGAGTATCGGCATGTCGGAGGCGATAGGCGCGTTCCTTGTGGGGCTGGTGTTCGCTGAGACTGCTCATATCCAGAGAATCAAGGCAAAGATAATCCCGCTGCGCGACCTTTTTGCAGCCATCTTTTTCATGTTCTTCGGCATGGGGATAGATTACCGGGGTCTTGGAGGCGTGATTGGGATAGTCGCAATAGCTGTCCTCGTATCGATAGCAGGAAAGCTTGTCACCGGGATGGCTGCCGCAAGGGCGTGCGGCATGTCGTCGCGTGAGGGGATGAACATCGGCACGTGCACCATAGCACGCGGCGAGTTCTCTCTTGCGCTCGCAAATGTGGCTGCAGGAGCAGTACTCCCGGTCTTCACGGGCGCTTATGTGCTTGGGCTTTCAATTCTCGCACCGCTGATTATGAAGATAACACGAAGGATGTGATACCCTCTCACCCCCTGATTTCTACTGGAAAAACGGCATGCTAAGAAGCAATTAGTTGACGATAGGTAAGTTATGACCGAATACATCAGGATAACGGACCGGATACCCCTCCACGGATGCATTGCATTCGGCATCATCGATCGGGGCACCAACGTGCTGCAGGTGCGCCCTTCAACCGAGTGCCCGCTCTCATGTACGTTCTGCTCAACGGATGCGGGTCCCTGCTCGACCATGCGGGCAGCCGAATATATCGTTGACCTGCAGCACCTTGTGGATTCGTTCAGGGAGGCAGCGAGGCGAAAGGGCGTAAACGACATCGAGGCGCACATAGACACTGTGGGCGAGCCTGCCGCATATCCTGAGCTTGTGGAGCTGGTTGCAGCTCTTGCAGACACAAAAAATGTGAAGGTCGTGTCAATGCAGAGCAACGGGGTTTTGCTTGACGACCGCCTGCTGTCAGACCTGGATGCCGGAGGGCTTTCCCGCATAAACCTGTCCATCGAGGCTCTTGACCCCGTTCTTGCAAAAAAGATTGGGGGCAGGAACTATCCGCTCGGGCGTGTGCTTGAAAACGCTGAGTACATCACAGCCAGCACAGGCATCGACCTGCTTATCGCACCCGTGTGGCTTCCTGGCATCAATGATGCCGAGATGCCAGGGCTCATAGAGTACGCAAAAAAGATTGGCGCAGGCAGGCGGTATCCTCCGCTCGGCATCCAGAAGTACCTGCCCCACAAGTACGGCAGGAAACCCGCGGTAAAGGTAATGTCCTGGGATCTGTTCTATTCCAAGCTGTCAATGCTCGAAAAGGAGCATGGCGTCAAGCTCGTGCTGTCGCCCTCAGATTTCGGGAGCTACAGGTGCAACCCCCTGCCCCGCGTATTCAGGAGGCATGAGCGGGCGAGCGTCGAGGTGCTCGGGCAGGGCTGGATGAAGGGCGAGAAGCTCGCGCAGGCGCGGGACAGGTTAATAACAGTGGTGGGCGGAGGCAAAATACGAGCCGGCTCACACATAGACGTAAGGATGGAGAGGGTCGTGGACGGCATCTACATCGCATCGCCTCTTTAAATCCATTAAATTAAGGCTGCAGTTCGGCTGCATCCCAGTAAATATGATATTAACATATGCCAGATATACGAACTGAGGAGATGCAAACTATAGATGGAACCCATAATTGAGGTCAGGTCACTGTCAAAGAGCTTCGGTGACTTCAGGGCGCTGGATAACGTTTCGCTCAGCATAGAGAAGGGCATCATATGCGGGCTCCTGGGACCGAACGGTGCAGGGAAATCCACTCTCATAAAGGTGCTGTCCTGCCAGTCAAGACCGACATCGGGCAGGGCTTTCATCTCAGGGCTTGATGTGGCTGCAGACAGGAAGGAGGTGCTGTCCGTCATCGGAGTCGTGCCACAGGAGCTTAGCTTCTATGACGAGCTTACGGTGAATGAGAACCTCCAGTACTTCGGCTCGCTATACGGCGTGCCGCTCATAGATATTAAAAAACGCAGCCACAGGGTACTGGACATGCTCGCGCTATCAGAAAAGAGCACAAGCCGCGCGGGTACGCTGTCCGGAGGCATGAAGACACGTCTCAATATCGCATGCGCGCTCATACATGAACCCGAAGTGCTGATACTCGATGAGCCGAGCGTGGGGCTTGACCCTGTATCACGGACTGCGCTCTGGGACACTATCCGGGAGGTGAACCTGCGGGGCACTACCATACTCATCACCACTCATTACATGCAGGAGGCAGACATCTTATGCGACAGGATATTAATAATGAACCGGGGGAAAATAATGGTTGAGGGCGCGCCCGATGAGCTGAAGCACAGGGCGGGCTTTTTAAGTATCCTGATAAACAGCACGCCAGGCAGGTACGATGCCGTAAAAAGCTCGGTCGAGTCGATGCGCCATGTCGCATCGTGCAGTATAACTGACAAGGGGTTCAGGATAATACTCCGGGAGGAGCATTCCCTCCAGGAGATACTCGGGGCGTTTGAGGCAGGTAGTGAGAGGATAAAAAGCATTGAGTCCACACGACCGAGCCTTGAGGACGTATTTATAAAAGCTGCAGGGGAGGCGTGGCATTGAGAGCCGGCTCTGTCATCAGGAAAGACCTCAAGGTCTACGTGCGCCACAGGAAGACCCTGCTTTTGATATTCCTGGCGCCGATATTGATAATGGTACTGATTGGCTCGGTATTTTCGGGTGCTGAAGGGACTGGAGGAGATGCGCTCAGGAACGTCAGGCTGGGCGTGGGCGGGGGGAGCGAGCAGGGCAGGCAGATCATCGAAGAGCTGAACAATAGCGGCAGGTTCATTATCATAAAAGAGGACACCACAGACCCCATCGTGCTCGAAGAGGGTGTCAGGGCAGGCAAATATCGCGCCGGCATATTCATACCTGAGAACGAGACGCAATCCCTGCGCCTGTATCTTGACAACTCGAAAATCCAGGTAGCTCCCGTGATATCAACGATATTCGTCACCACGACCGAGAAAATGTCGTATGAGATGACCCTTGGCTTTATTACAAGGCTCTGGAAGAACCTCGACGAGATGGAGTCCGAGCTCAGCCCGCTTGAGGATAACGTATCCAGGGTCAACGGGAGCATCGCAGAGCTCAACGCGAACACAGCCAGGGTAATCGCCACGATGGATGAGATCAATGTAACCGCAATGAACGAGTCCACTGCCATGATGAAGACCACGCTTGATAACATGAGCGTAGAGCTATCGAACAGTGCAGGCGGAATAAATGCCGCGCGCCAGGAACTCTCAGCAATGAGCGACAATGTGAGCTCTATATATAATGACTCCTCAGGTCTGCTGGATGACCTTCGGTTTGTGCTTGATAACATAGACGCCACGGACGCCTCGCTGCTCTCCATGCAGTCTGACCTGCAGAATACATATGATGCCACATGCGCCGCCACACCTACAGCCCCGGGGTGCGTGTCCATGACGCTTACGATACAGCAGATAAATGAGACGCGGGGACTTATCACAGATAGGACTGCACGAATACGGTCGCTGTACACTCATCTTGACAGCCTGTCGCGGAGANNGGACTGACGCAGGTCTTGCAGGTCTTCAGGGTTCAATGGCGAATTATACGACCGGGATATCGAATATCAGCAGCAGCATGGGCTCCATTGATAATTCCACAGCCCTGCTCGGGAAGGTGAAAGAGCAGTCGGGTGCGGTCTCCTTGCAGATGGAAACGCTTGCATCAGAGACCTCGAACGGCACGTCAGGTCTTGTCTCGGATATCGAGCGGACAAGGAC
Organism: Candidatus Methanoperedentaceae archaeon; assembly: GCA_013331375.1. Classification (GTDB taxonomy): domain Archaea; phylum Halobacteriota; class Methanosarcinia; order Methanosarcinales; family Methanoperedenaceae; genus UBA10536; species UBA10536 sp10536u. Next base: position 8,597 of record DUGO01000121.1, read on the forward strand.
CGTGCTCCGTGAGGTGATAGCCAGGGAGCCGGGTTTTGTGGCTGCGCCCGTGAAGCTTGAAAGCGAGCTTGTATTCAGGGACAGGACGAATCTCGACTTCCTGATGCCTGGCATAGTGTCAATCGTTCTCATGTTCGTCTCCTTCCTGCTCGCATCCATAACCATCGTGCAGGAGCGGGCGCGAAAGACGCTCACAAGGACGCTGCTCACGCCTCTTTCCCTTGCGGGATTCATCTTTGAAAAGACTGCGGCGCTGCTCATCATAGCCCAGGTGCAGGGCGTTATCCTGCTCATAGTGGCTTACCTTGTATATAACGTGGTCATCCCCGCAGACCAGTTGCTGCAGCTATTCATCGCGATACTGGTCTATTCTGCCGCGTTTATCGGCATCGGGATGGCTCTTGCGACATTTGCGGAATCAGAGAACACTGCCATGCTCTCATCGCTTGTCCTGAGCATACCCATGCTCTTCCTGTCCGGCATATTCTTCCCGTTCGAGACCATGCCTGACCTGATGGTCGCTCTCGGCAGGGCGCTCCCGATAACAATGGGCATCCGGGCACTTGAATCAGTGCTGATTTACCAGGAGAACTTCAGTGCAGTGGGGTCGCACCTCTTGCCGCTCATTGCATACAGCATCATCGGGCTGGCTGTCGCACATATGCTGCTCAGGAAAGAGATCATGGAGTGACGACCCTGCGTTCATCCTGTTTTCAGGAACTCTTCCACCCTGTCCGCTATCCCAATAATGTCGTTGAGCCCGTCTTTCCCCACCACTGCCACGACATCTCTGCCCCTGCTGAAAAGCTCCACATCCTCGCCGCTCCCTGCAATGATTATCCTGGGCTCGCCAGACAGCGTGAACCCCTCCGCAAGCACGACATCCAAGCCGCGCATATATTCGCACAGTGCATCGGGCGGCAGTTCGGCTTCAACACGGTTTATGACCGCGAACTTCACAGGCGAGGATATCGCGACCGAATCCGCACCAGCCTCTGCGAATTTCCATGTGTCCTTTCCCTCGATATCGATTTCGAAATCGCCGTGCGCATGATGCTTGATGGCTCCCACCTTCTTTCCCCTGGCTTTCAGCTCACGAATCAGCCCGGTCATGAGCCGTGTCTTACCGCTCCCGCTTTTGCCCACGATGCATATAACCGGCGCCATAACGGGCTTCTTCAGGGCAGGCGTCATGCGAGCCTCTCGGGATGTGTGAACACTGTCATCTTATCCTCTGACAAAAAACAAACGAGGCAGACTCCAGCCTTTTCTGCGGCATCGATACCCGTGTTCAGGGGCGCAGTCTTTGTTGCCACAAGCGGGATACCTGCTCTCGCTGCCTTTAGCACCATGCCTGCGGACTGCCTTCCCGTTGAGGCTATGAAATGCCCTGCAACATCAATGCCTTTCATGTAAGCGCTGCCGACCACCTTGTCGAACGCATTGTGCCTTCCGACATCGATCGCCTTCAGAATGCATTCGCCATCCGCAGTCATGAGGCATGCAGCATGCGTCCCCCGTGTGAGCCTGTATATGTCAGAATCCAGGAACCCGAGGCTCTTCCTGAGCGCGTCTCTCCTGAATACCGCATCAGACCTGACAGATACATCTTCGTTCTCATCCCAGCGCACCCCAACGCAGCCGGATGAGCGAAGCTCGCGCCAGACCTCGAAGTGCTCGCTCCCCTCGATTTCAATGAATACGTTCCTGCCTTCAGAATGGAAATCCAGTATCTGCGATGCGTCCGCTATACCTTCGCAGAGCGTATAGCCTGTGCCGAGCTCTTCTATCATCTCAGGTGTGGCAAGGATTGAAGCGACATGAATTTTGTTCACGTACAGTTCAATCGTATCCTCAACTGCCACCTGGCATGGCATTTCGCGTGAGCCCCTGTCAGTGAGCTCCCTGGCACTGTATTCCTTTATGAGCATATCAACCGGTCAACTGCCGCCGGGAATCCGGGCCATATCTTCCGGGGTGTTGATATTCATAAATGTTTTCAATCCGGGGTCAATTCGCCGTATCTCATCCATATCAACGAAATTCACATCCAGCCTGAGCACAGGTGCGAGTATCACGGTCTCACGCCTCTCAATAGCGCGTTCCGTCTCCAGTATCATTGGCTCACGCATGTAAACCGCATGCAGTGGCTCAAGAAATCCATCCTCCCATCTTGGCACAGACGCCCCATGACCTGTGCACTTTTCGAACAACAGCTCAACGACATTCGGGTTTATGAACGGCATGTCGCATGCTGCAACAAAGCAGTATTCATTCCTGCACACCCCGAGCCCTGCAAGTATACCTGCAACCGGACCCATGTTCTCATACATGTCGAATGCCAACTCATACCCGGGCAAATGCCTGCGGACCAGTTCACCCTGCTCTTTATCCCGGACAGATATGATGACCTCGTCAACAATGCCTTCAACTGCGCCGATGGCATACGATATGAGCGGCTTCCCGTGTATCTCGAGCAGAGCCTTCTCGCGGTAGCCAAGCCGGCTGCCCTTTCCTCCTGCAAGAATGAGCGCTGAACGCGGCATTTGTTTTACATGAATTCCGGGATACTTATCATTTGCGGAGGGCTCCCGGATGCTCATTCCACGGATACACACGCTTATTATAGCGGATGACATACCCATGCGAGGTGATATGATGGAGCTTTCGATGGAAGTTGACGGCAAAAGCATACCTGCGAACAGGTTCGTGAACGACATAATCTGCAATATGATAGCAGGCGCGGTCGAATCGCTTCGCGGGGTCGATAAGGATTGGAATACTGTCAGCATCAGGATACGAAAATAAGAAAAAATATGGTATAAGGTCACATCGCAATTTTCGAGAGCCTCTGCACCCTTTTCACCATATTGGGATGAGTGCTCATGAGTTCCATCAGCATATCCCCCAACCCTATCTTAACCTTTTTAGTGGAGAGCATCAGCAGCTCATGCTGGTCGATGCTCCCGCTCCTGTCAGTATCCACCTGTGCCAGCTCCCTTATCTCGTTGAGCGCGCGCGAGGGGTCGTTCAGGAAGAACGCCTTGAGCCCCTCAAAAGGCTTCATATTCTCTTTTGAGACTCTCGCGCTCCCGTACACGAGCTTGTACAGGGCTGAAGCGAGCGCATGCGGCGGATTGCCGAGCCTGACGCTTCTCTCATCCGCATAGTACTCCCGTATCCTTGATGCATAGAGCACAAGCAGGTTAGTGATAAAGTACAGGAGGAATGCCACAATGCCTATCAGAGCCTCATTCCCGCGCCGCCGCCCGCTGTAGCTGTAGAACATCGTGCTCCTGGCAATGAACCAGAACACTGTGGGAAAAACGCTGAGGAACGTGATGACCGCCACATCGCTGTGCTTGAGGTGTGCGATTTCATGACCTATCACTGCCCGCAGCTCCTGGAAAGACAGCATTCGCGTTAGCTCATTGGTAATGCATATCCTCCCGTCCCCGCGCCATCGCCCGAATGCGAATGCGTTGGGTATAGGTATCTGCGAAATCCCGATGCGCGGAACGGGAATGCCTGCAGCAACCGACAGCTCTTCGACAGCGCGGTAAATTTCAGGGTATTCAGCCCTCGAAACGTATCTGACACCCATGCTCATCTCAACGAGCTTTGGTCCGAGCAGCCACTGCAGGATAAGCATCGCTGATGCGATTATCCCGTACATCATGAAGTCGCCGATCTCCATCACGCTTGCGATTACAGTGACTGCGGCATACACGAGTGCGAACAGCAGCGTAACCAGCAGGTATAATCGTAGTTGAAGCCACATAACAGGTTCAATATATACGGTTCACATATTTAATCATTTTTGCAGGTAATGCGTTCCACTGCCGCCTTCCGCAGCCTGTTCATTATCGCCCTGCCCTCCCGTTCCTCAGTGAACGTGCCCTCTGCTATACCAACGTCCACGCCCGCCTCGTCAAGGAAGCGAAGCCCGCTGAACAGCCTGGCTGCGACCTCTTTCAGGTCGTCTGGGCTGCCGAGCACATACTTTGCATCGCTTTCTATCTGCCCCGCGCTCTCGCGGCTTGCAAGCACCCCGACCCGCAGCCCGCTCCTGTGATATTCCCGGACCAGCCTGCGAATCTCACGCACGACCCGGCTCCGCTCTCCCTCAACCAGCACGAGCATTGTAGCAGGCGAATAGTGGGTGTATCTCATGCCCGGCGATTTCACGGACTCTCCTGCCACGACCACATTGCCGATGCGTGCGGTTATCTCCTCAAGGCTGAGACCTCCCGGGCGCAGCAGTGCAGGAGGCGATACTGTGAGGTCTAAGACCGTGGATTCCACGCCTATCCTGCAGTCCTCATCCACAATGATTGCATCGATGCGCCCGCTCATGTCGCGCAGCACATGCTCAGCCTTTGTGGGGCTGGGTCTCCCTGAGATGTTGGCGCTCGGTGCAGCAATGGGAACGCCGGATTCCCGGATTAGCGCCAGGGCTGTGTCATGCGCCGGTATCCTGACTGCAACGGTATCAAGCCCACCGGTTGTGATATCAGGCACGTTTTCAGTACGCCGGAATATGAGCGTGAGAGGACCTGGCCAGAATGCAGATATGAGCTTATCCGCCCTATCCGGGATATCCTTTGCCACGATAGAGAGCATGTCAGGTGAAGAGATGTGGACAATCAGCGGATTATCCGCAGGACGGCGTTTCGCCCTGAATATCCCGGCGACAGCCTCGCTGTCAAGCGCATTTGCGCCCAGCCCGTACACTGNNTGCATAAAATATTAGTCTTTTTCCAGCGTAATCCATCCGATGCCAGATATTGCGCTCATTTGGGACAGACCTACAATATTTGAAAAATACCTGTCTGGGCTTGGCTTTGGGACACTTGTGGTATCGCCCCGGACTTTCGGGACGCCGTTCCTTCCCAGGTTCAGGCTTGCGCTCATACCAACAGGGTTTGCAAATCCGCAGTACAGCAGTATCCTGCCATCTCTGCAAAAGGGAAAAGATATCCTTGGCGGTTTTGTCTCAGGCGGCGGCGCGCTGCTCGTATTCGGGGCGCTCGTGCCTGAATATACCTACGACTGGCTGCCTGTGCCCATTTCCTATGTCCAGCGGTACAGCCGCGTCAGGCTCGAAAATGCGGCAGAGCATGGTGCGTCCCTGATATCTGACGAGGCAGATGTCGAGTGCGACGGCTACCTGAAAGCAGCAGGCTGGCAGACTGTGCTCACTGACGGCACAGGCGAAACC
>DUGO01000074.1 GCA_013331375.1 Candidatus Methanoperedentaceae archaeon
GCCTCGGCTGCCTGACGGGTGTCTATCCTGTGGAGATACCTGGTGAGAAGTGCATACAGAGGCAGCTCAAATTGAGCGAGTTCTGAAGCCTGTATCATCTTTTGTATCATTGGTTCCAGTTACCGGTGAATCAGCAATGAATTGATTCTGAGAGTGCAGAATACAGTTGTTACTATGCTGGAACAAACCCCTGCCATTCGTTCTATGGTTTCTGAAATCTGCAATAATCCAGTCTATGAACTCATGACCCCAGAACCAGACAACAAGACTTGTTGCGACAAAGGAAACTGCCGTGATCGTGTATTCTCCGATCAGAAAATATGGCAATACGAAGTTGATATAACCAGCTGCAATGCAAGAAGNNGATGGTTCAGGCTGTGCGGTATGATTCGCGACTTTTGAAACTTCTGCAGGTATCTTGCAACCAGCGCTATCAATAGCGCCATGCTACTTGTAGTTATAAACACATACAATGGAGGTACCTGTGTCATGTACAGGGTACCTCGAATCTTTTTTTGGAGTTAATGGGCATGTGTGATGCAGCGCTCTTTGCAGGTTGGACAGTCCCTGCTTGTGAGCATCGGACCTACCCAAGTATGCCCATTAATACATGTATGTGTTGGAGGCGGTGGGGGCGGTGGCGGGGGTGGCTGCGGGGAGAGCCATCCTGCAGACTTTGGTTTTCCAAGTAAATACCCGAGCGCCAGAGCTGCAAAACCTCCAAGCAGCACTACCCAGAGCCATGTAAGGTCCTGCTTAGCTTCTCCTTTTTCAGGCATAGCCGGTGCAGCTTGCGGGGTTTCATATACGATCTCTCCGCCAGGCTTGAAGCTCATTATGGCGCCTATTCCGCCGACCTCTTTGAAGATGTTCACAGGCTCATTATTTATCGTCATGCGTGCGCTGATGGCGTTTGTTATAGGAGATGTCGTCTGCGAATCGGTTACAAAAGTTCCAGAATCAGTAGCATGCGATATCGTGTTGGTCTGGGTGTTGCCTGTTCTGGCGATATCGCATTTCTTTCCTTCAACCATTGTGGAGACTGTATTTGATGGAGGAATATCTCTGATGTCGTGTGAGAATTTATCTGGTACGGAATCGTTGTTCGTGTCCATTAGCATACTGGTTTCCACTCTATCGAACTTGCCATCCCGATTCGTATCTGTGCCCTCAAGTATCACTTTCGTATTATTGTCGGGTGCAAAGTCATGCCTTAATGAAAGGCTTGATGTNNGATGTATAGGCTGTGATATCCGGCTTCGCAGCCCCGCCGGGTTCAAGTTTTTCAAGATTACCGCTGGCATTGAAGCGACCGGTCCATGTGCCGCTCAGGTCGTTTACAGTGATCACTCTATTTTTTAACAGGTCTCTGGACTTTTCGAATGTCTCAAGGTCTTTTATGATTTTATTCACATTCTCAGGAGGAGCCGGGAGCAGTGCAGGAAGAGTCAGTATTTCTTTTCCTGATGCTCTGACTGCGTCGTTCTCCATTATGTTATATTTATATTCTATACTGATGTTGCCACCGGTACGGATTCCTTTTTGCAGATTAGGTGTAACTTCGAAAGAGACATATGTCTTAGAGTTCGGACCGACAACCGTTTCTTTTGATGCAATAGTCTCATCGCCCTCCCTTAACTCGACCAGCGGGCTCATGGTACTTGAGCCATTGTTAGTGACCTCCACTGTGACAGTCACCTGGGGGCCCTTTTTGCCTATGAACGACTCAGCAAAAGATACCCTTTCGCCGCTCGTCATCCACTCTTCAGGAACTGTCAGGCTTGAAAATCCGAATCCATCAATGACAGTGTCAGGAGCTACGGTTGCACTTTCGGTTGCTGTATAAGTAGCGAGACCATCGCCAAAGTATGAAACTTTCCAGGCACCAAATTCGTTCTTTGCTGCGCTGCCTGTTATGTACGGGTTACCGATGTCAGCTCCCCTGACCGTCAGCCTGTCTCCTGCGTTTATTTCAGTTACCATTAGGCGCTGGTCGATGCCGCGCTCCGGATATCCCGGCGGGGTTCTAAGACCCAGTTCCCAGACAGGACCCCCTGCAATGACATCGACACTGATGACAGGGTCTGCCACAAGTGCAAGTGCGCTACCTGAGGGATTCTGAATCGGCAGAGCCGCAAATGTAAGGTCGTTGAAGTTCCTGGGCGCAGGACCTTCTGTCGAGTTTATGACCATACCATCCGCAGTTTTACTCGTTTTCAGCCACCCTTTCGAAACGTTGTAAACCCATTCCCAGTCATCGGTGACACCTTTTGTTCCCTCATCATCAGCGCTCCCGTCATCTGTGTTATCCCAGTTCTTCCAGTCAAGCTCTTTCCACAATCCTGTCACCGGGTCCTTTTCCTTGCTCCATTTGTTGATAGCATTGTTATAAGGGCATTTGCCTGTCCATACGGGAGTGCCGCCCTTGCCCTTTGGCACATATCTCTGACCGAATGAATCCGCCCCATCCCTACCCTCGTCTCCCAGGTCCAGGCACCAGACCTCAACTTTATTACCGGCTTTATCAGTCTCAGAATCGATCAACCAGTCCTTTACATCGTCACCGTTCGCGTCCCCGTCTTTTGCTGTACCCGCAGGCGGCGGACAAGTCGCTGCCTGCACTGCCCCGGCAAACATGATCATAATGGCAGCTGCCACGCAAATACTGAGAATCAGTCTTACCATCGAAGATTTTCGAAAAAAGGTGTGAACCTGAATTCGGTGTGACCGCATATTTCCTCCAATTTCCACCATTAAATTATTCATTATTAACGCTTATATATTTTGCGGTCTGGCACCGTAATCGCCATCATGCATCGCTTTTTCGCGGTAATCCCCTGCAGGCATGCTGCCCTGCGCCCTCGCAACCCATATATTTTACAAGCGTCTGATATAGCTGAGGCAATATGAGGCAAACAGGATGCGCCTACGCTCTCGGAGCAGGCACGGTCATCAACGCAATAGCCACATGGAAGGGCGCAGCGTTCGGTATTGACATCAGGACTGAGGCAGAGGTCACGCTGTCGGAAAGCGGGAAAATTAAGGGGGAGATAGAGGGCGGCGGCGATACCCGGCTTATCGAGAGATGCGTGGAGCTGGTACTTGCAAGATTCGGGCGCAAAAGCGGCGCGCTCGTGAGGACAAAAAGCGAGATACCGATAGCAAGCGGTCTTAAGAGCTCAAGCGCGGCAGCCAATGCCACAGTGCTTGCGACTCTTGATGCGCTGGGCGAGAGCCTCCCGGCTCTTGAGGTTGTAAAGATAGGCGTACAGGCTGCTCTCGACACTGGGGTCACGATTACAGGCGCTTTTGATGATGCATGCGCATCTTTTTTCGGCGGGATGGTCATCACTGACAACAGGCAGAAAGAACTCCTGCGGCGCGAGGAGATGGAATCTGATGTCGTGATACTTGCACCTGAGAAAAGAGCCTTCAGCTCGGATACTAACGTTGCACGCTCGCGCCTCCTTGCACCATGGGTTGAGCTTGCGTTCGGGCTGGCTATGGAAAAGGACTACGAGCGCGCCATGACTCTCAACGGCTTCCTGTACTGCAGCGCGCTCGGTTTTGATACCGAGCCCATGCTGAGGGCGCTTGAGGCTGGAGCGAGATGCGTGAGCCTTTCAGGGACAGGTCCCTCTTACGTGGCACTTGCGGAGCCCGGCAACGCTGGTAAGCTCAATGCAGCATGGGAGCCGTTCGGCGGAAGAGTGATAAATACCAAGATCAATAATGATGGTGCAGGAACATGTCGCTGAAAGAGGTCAGGGCGAAAATCCAGGGAATCGACAGCCGGCTGGTGGGTCTCATTGCAGAGAGGACCAACCTCGCAAAAGATGTGCTCGATGCAAAGCGCGCAGAGGGGAAAAGCATAAACGATGACGACCAGGTGCGTATCGTGCTTGACAGAGCCTGCAGCCTCGCTACTGAGAAGAACCTTGACACCGAGACCGTTAAGCGCATATTCGAACTGCTGATTCAGATGAGCATTGAGCGGCAGCACGAGCTCAGCGGTGAGGGGAATTTACCCTGAGACCGCAAACCTGGCTACGGCTTCTGCGACCTCGCGGGTCGAGTATTTGCCGCCCAGGTCGCGCGTGACAATACCCTCTGCAAGAGTCCTGTTGATAGCTTTTTCCACAAGGATCGCCTCTTTCATTTTGAACCAGTCAAGCATCATCTTGAGGCTCAGTATGGCTGCNNGCATACCTCCCGGAAGAGCGTACACGATTTCAGGACATTGGCTTTGTGCACGATTGTTATCTTTTTAGTCCTTTTTGCAGCAAGCTCGCATGCTTTCCGTGCTATGCGCTCGCTGCCCCTGCGCGTCACCACCCGCGTGGTGTATGCCGCGTTCTCCTCTATCTTCTCTATACCCGAGTACATCCCCTCAGTGTTCTCGCGCACGATGATAAAATCGAATTCCTTTGAGCTGCACGGGAGCTTCAGGTATTTCAGCGGCTTGAACGGTCGGATGTTGGCATAGAGGTCAAGCTCTTTCCGTATGTGCACGAGCGCGCTCCTGTAGTTCGGGTCCGGCGGCGATGTAATGGCGCCAAAGAACACGCAGTCGCAGTCCTTCATCATATCTACATCCTGTTCCGTGATGGCTGAGCCGGTGCGCTCCCATTTCCCGTACCCGACATCGACTGCCACTTTTTCTGCGTTGATTCCCAGCGCATCGAGCACGTGCATCGCAGCAGGCACGACCTCCCTGCCTATGCCGTCGCCTTCAACCACTGCTATTTTCACCGTTGCCACCCCGCAGATTGCCAGCAAGCGTCCTCAATGCGTATGACACGTCATGCTCTGATGCGCCCCAGTGCACAACCGCTCCTTTCATGCCATTGATGCTTATCATGCCTACCTTCTTGCTCTGGCAGCACCTCGTGATGAAGGGACGGAGAGGCTTATAAATCTGTGCCTTGAGAGGACACAGGTTCATGTGCCTGTATGTAATTTTGGGGAAGCGCTCTTCAAATATGTTACGTGATATGTCGCATCCCACAAGCTCCATGTTATTACCGATGTCTGTATCCGAGTCAAGGAACTTCCCGTGAAGACCTGAGGCTGAGCATGGGAAGAGGGTATCGCTCTTCTCTAACCTGCGCAGGTCTATGATTCTGGGAGTGAATTTGAGAGCCAGGTCGCTGAACATGCCTGCACGCTCAAGCCGCGTGACGACATGCAGCAGCCAGGGCGGCTCTGGCGGAACCACATCTATTACCTCTATCTCAATGATTTCAGAGAGGTCAGGCTTATGGACGAATGTGATGTGCCTGTCTATGCTTGTGAACAGCACGGTATTGACTTTGCCCCTGCACAGCTCTTGCGCCTTCTCTATCATGAATGTCCTGTCATGGGAGTCGAGGATGCCCTCGTACTTCACTATCTCATCTCCCCGGGCAATGAGCGTGAGTGCGTCCACTTTGCGCAAAAAGCCCTCGCCGCCGCTCTTTACCCCGTACAGAGAATAGCCTCCGGGAGCATCGACTATCAGGTATTCGGTCGCGAAATATATGGGCTCGTCCCCGTGGTCGGCAGGCTCGCAGTGCGTGACGCCCACAAGCTTGTACTCAATCGGGAATATCATTTTTGTGTTTTTTCCTGTGCTCAACAAGCCCACCGTCCATGAGTATATCGAGTAAGAATCCAGGCAGCCGCACGCCGGAAAATGAATTGCCGCTGCAGGTGACTTTGCCTTTCCCGAGGTCTATCTCAACTGCGTCGCCCTCCCGGCAATCAGCTTTCGCCTCGATTATGGGCAGCCCCACGTTTATTGCGTTCCTGAAGAATATCCTGGCGAAGGACGCTGCAACGATGCAGGCAACTCCTGCGTGTTTCAATGCCAGCACCGCCTGCTCCCGTGAGGAGCCGCTGCCGAAGTTTTTGCCCGCCAAGATAACGTCGCCTTTTTTGACCTTTTTTGCGAAATCCGGGTCTATGCCCTCAAGAACGTGCGCTGCGAACACGCCCGGGTCAGCGCTTCGCAGGTACTTGCCCGGAATTATGGCGTCAGTATCGACATTGTCGCCGAATCTCCATGCCTTTCCGCGTATAAGCTGCATACAGGGGATACTATACAGGGAAAACATATCAACTTTCTGGATACTTTACGGCGGGGTGAATCATTCTAATAGTGATTTGATGCAAGAAGATTTAAACCCGTACGTATCAGTTGTCCAAAAATGAAACAAAAGGCAGCAGGTTCATTCTACACATATCATCCCCGCGGCTGCAGTCTGTGCTCAAAGGGCGCAAAGATGGTGCTCTTCGTCACAGGACTGTGCAGCAAGAAATGCTTCTACTGCCCTGTCTCAGCAGAGCGGATGGGGAAGGACGTGATATTCGCCAACGAGCAGCCCGTGAAAAGCGAGCTGGACGTGCTCGCGGAGGCGCACAGGATGAGCGCCCTTGGCACAGGCATCACAGGCGGTGAGCCGCTGCTCCGGCTCTCGCGCGTGCTCGCATACATACGCCTGCTGAAAAGCGAGTTCGGAGAGCGCCACCACATCCATCTATATACGTCGGTGCCTGCAGGCAGCAAAGTCCTTGGCGAGCTCGCAGGTGCAGGTCTTGACGAGATCCGGTTCCATCCCGCGCCTTCAACATGGAAGAGGATATGGGGCTCACGCTTCATGTCATCGCTGCGCAACGCCGTAAAGCTCGGCATGGATGCAGGGTTCGAGGTACCCGCGCTTCGGGGCGCAGATGAGCTTGCTTCGGCTGTGTCTGAGGCTGGGGGCTTCCTAAACCTGAACGAGCTTGAGTTCTCAGAGACCAATGCGAAAGCGCTGTACAGGAAAGGATATGCGCTGCGGGATGATGCATCAAATGCAGCCGGCGGAAGCAGGGAGGCGGCGCTTGAGGCTCTGAGCCCGGGTTCAAGGCTGCATTTTTGCTCTTCGAGGTTCAAGGACTCGGTGCAGCTCCGGGAGCGGCTGAAAAGGACTGTGAAGAACACGGCGCGGCGGTTCGATGAGATTACTGATGACGGCACGCTGGTGTGCGGNNGTGCGGCGTGATAGAGGGCTATGCCGACGACCTGCATAAAGAGTTCGGGGTGCCGCGACGGCTCTATGAGGTGCAGGGCAAAAGCATCGAGCTTGCCTGGTGGGTGCTGGATGAGATAGCGGGCGAGCTCAAACGCAAAGGCTGCACTGCATCTATTGTTGAGCGCTACCCCATAATCGGCGGCATGAAAGTTGAGGTCACCCCCCTTTGATTTTGCGGGCTGCCATTATGGCGGCGGCTGCCACAGCAAAAAACGCCGCTATTGTGTCCGCACCCGGCACCTTCTGTGTGGCAGTGGGAACCGCCTGCGGGCTCGAAGTGCGGAACATGGTCTCAAACCTGTCCTTGACAGCGCCTTCTGAATCAACTGCAAGTATAGCGGCAGTATAAGTGCCTGGCGGGATATCCCACGAGATGCCCACGGTGTCCTCTTTTCCAATCGTCAGGATATCGGACGGCGCGCTGAACTCGCGTTCAACGCTGCCCCCTAATTTCACAACCACTTTCCCGTCAAAGGGCACCTGTGATTTTCCCCGCAGAGTGACACTTGCGCCGACCTCATCGACTTCCGCGTCGCTGCGCACTATCTCAACATCGGTATCCGCTGTAAAGCTCTTTACATACGTGGTGACGATCGGTGCGTCCCGCAGGTTCTGGACCGAGAGCCTGATGCGCACCGTGTAATTCCTCTTTTCGAGCAGGATAGGCCAGTTGAGCCTCAGTGTTTTTGGTGACACGATGTCGAGACCATAACTTGACTGCGAGTATGCGATATCCGTGCCGTTGATAAGCTCAACCGTGACATCCGCCAGTGCACCTGTGTAAGACCTGAACAGCATGAGAACGCCCGCGCTATCCGGGTCAAGGTCTGTGAGGTGTACCCTTGGCAGGGCTGCAGTCCCGTGAGAGAACGGATATGATTTGCAGTCGATGAGAACCCCATCGATGTACAGGCTGGCATTTGCAGCGTAGCGCTCGAATTCAGGCTTCTTTTCCCAGATTATCACTTTTGTGAGCTCTCCTGAAAAATTAGTAATCGGGACTGTTCTGGATTCGATGACCTCGCCGCCGTGGGCGACTTCCATGACCAGTACTGCGCTATCGACTTGCCCGGCTGAATACATGCTGACATCAGCCGAAAACGGGTCTGAATACATGTTCGTTATGCTGACCATCTGTGCGCTCGCAGCAGCCGGGAATAACAGGAGCATGGCAAAAGCGCAAATGCAATTTTCATGGAATCTCTCCGCCTCCTATGGCATGATATTACTTAACTTTATTGACCTCCCTTATCCATTCGTGAAAATATTTCATGGAAAGATTAATAAGTGATGAGTATTAAATGGCAGCGTTCAAAATTCAACATATATTGAGGAACATGCACTGGCGTGAAAAAGAGCTGCTTGAAGCTATCAAAGGCGAGGACCTGACAACTACAGCCATAGTTGAACGTGTACATATGTGCAAGGCTACGGCGCTTAAATATCTTGAGAGCCTGCGGAAGAAGGGACACGTAGAATGCCATGAGGAAGGCGTCACGAAAATATGGTACCTGAAAAAAGAAAGGGGGGTGGACAAGAAAATCAAGGTGCTTGTCGCTGATGATGACAGGAACGTCCTGAACATCATACGCTATTCGCTTGAGCCAGAACAGTTTGAGATCCTGGAAGCCGCGAACGGGAAAGAAGTGCTGGGAGTATTATTTTCCGAATTGCCTGACATCCTTATACTGGATATCATGATGCCTGAGCTCGATGGATACAGGGTGTGCGAAGAGATAAAGAAGCACGAATCAACAAGAAACCTGCCTGTGCTTGTATTATCCGCAAAAGCAAATGTTGAAGATAAGCTGAAGGCGATGGACCTCGGCGTGGATGATTATATGGTAAAACCATTCGATCCCAGGGAACTGAAAGCCAGGATAAAGCTGAGGTTGAAATCGGATTTTGAAAAACGCAATAAGCGAAAAGATTGAATGCCTCAATCCTGCCAGTTCACACCTACCACGATAAAATGATTAAACCTGATGTACATTGACTCAATATCCTTACTTGCCACGCCGGCTTTGAGCAGTTCTGCTCTTTCCTTCCTGCTTACAAGGTTGGATATGCGGTTTTGGATTCCAGTAGGGATTATTCGGCTATTTTGAGCCATTTCTTGACCTGGCATTATGCAACAGACCTTTATGCTCATTATATCTCATGAATGAGATGTGCCCTTCTAACGAAGCATTTTCCGATTCATCAGGAGGGCACGATAATCCCACTCCCCCCTTTGTTACCCTTTTGACCATAATTCATTGATGTTGCAATAGTATTTAATTTTATCTAAACGATTTGTTCATTTTTAAACAGTGCTATATGCAAAAGTAGATAAAGGTGGTAGATTAATATCGATTAATTACATAACCTATGAATAGCGATGGAAGTGGAAAACAGAAATTTAAAGAAAACAAAATAATTTATTTTGTAATCACATCTGTACTTCTATCATGGATTTTCGACTCCGCNNGTTATGGTCGGTCTGTATGCGGATTCGAACAAAGAAAACCGCAGAAGAATCCGAGCTTCGCTGGAAAATGCCCTTGCAGTAGCCAATACAGAAAAAAACAGGGCAGAAGCCGTCATAGCTACCGTCGGCGATGGGCTGATTATCCAGGATACCGATTATAAGGTCCTTTACCAGAATGAGTTTTCACTGGACCTATCAGGGAATCATGTGGGCGAATACTGTTATAAGGCGTTTGAAGGAAAGGACCGCATCTGCGAATGGTGTCCGGTCGAACTATCTTTTAAGGATGGTAAAGTCCATAAGACTATAAGAACTGTGAAAAACGGTAATTTGACCGGGCACTTTGAGCTCACGTCCTCACCATTACGTGACCCTTCAGGGAAAATCATAGCAGGAGTCAAGCTTGTCAGGAATATCACGGAACAGCAAAGCGCAAAAGAGGAACTGCAGGCAAGGGAACATTTCCTTGATGACATTTTCAAAAGCATCAAAGACGGAATCGGCATCATAGACAGGGACATGAACATAATCCGTGTCAACCCCGCAGCCGAACAGTGGTACGCCCATAATATGCCGCTGGTGGGAAAGAAATGTTACGAAGCCTATCATAACCGCAGCGCAAGATGTGAGGTATGCCCGACACAGAGAACATTCGAAACTGGCGAACCTGCATACGAAATTGTAGCCAAACACGGACCTGGTGGAATGGATATCGGATGGCACGAAATCCACAGTTTTCCCATGACTGATACTGCAACGGGGCAGATGACAGGGGCAATTGAATACGTACGCGATATCACATACCGGAAGAATATTGAGATGGAAAAAGACAGGCTCCTGAAAGCCATTGCCTGCAGTAATGAGGGTATCGCTATAGCCGACGAGAAAGGGCGGTATATCTACATGAATGAAGCCCACGCCTCGATTTACGGCTATACTAAAGACGAGCTTATCGGAAAGACCTGGCGGGACATCACGCCACCTGACCTTATAGCCGGAATCGAACCTGGGATGCCTGAAACCCTGCACAATAAAAACGTGGGCGCATTCGGCGGGGAACTCCCAGGCATGAGAAGGGACGGTACAACAATCCCGACCGAGGTCAAGGCAACTGGTCTCTGGGATGAGCAAGGCAAATACCGGGGACATATCTGCATCGTAAGCGACATCACCAAGCGCAAACAGGCAGAAGGGTCGCTCAGGCTGTTCTCGAAGGCTGTAGAAGAAGCCCCGGACGGCGTCCAGATTGTTGACATGGACGGTAAAATAATCTATTCCAACATGGCAGTTGAAGAGATATATGGCTTTACTCGCGAGGAATTCAAGGGAAAGCACGTCAATGAGATGAATGAAGATCCCGGGCTTGCCAGTAAAGTGATAATTCCTGCTATCAGGGAGAACGGGCGCTGGATAGGCGAGGTCATGGTCAAGCATAAAAACGGCGGGGTGTTCCACATATGGTTGAATGCCTCCATGGTCAAAGACAGCAGTGGTAAACCGATTGCCATGGTGGGAATAATCAGAGACCTCACGGAGCGCAAGAAACTCGATGAAATACGAATTGAAAACGAGCGCCTCATCAGTTCCAACAGGGCGAAAACCGAGTTTTTGAACATAATGAGCCATGAACTGCGTACCCCCCTGACTTCGATCATAGGTTATTCCATACTATTGAAAGAAAAGGCTCAGGGACCTTTGAATGATCAGCAGGAGCACTTTGTGGATAATATGCTTTCGAACAGCAATCATCTCCTCGAGCTCATCAACACTTTTCTCGAACTTGCAAAGATAGAATCCGGAAAGCTGGAACTGTCGCTTGAGAATGTATCTCTCCCGGATGTTATCACTGAGACAGCCTACCTCATGAAAGAGAATGCCGCAAAGCGCAATGTAGTCCTGAAAGACCATTTCGACCCCGGACTTTCGACGATAAAAGCTGACGGGCAGAAGCTCAAGCAGATACTTTTCAATCTGATGGGCAATGCCATAAAATTCAGCAAGGACGAGGGCGGAACTGTTACCGTATCTACGAGAAAGAAGGACGATTTTGCTGAAATCTCAGTAGCTGATACCGGTATCGGTATCAGGAAAGAGGACCTGCCCAAGCTATTCAGGAAGTTCGAGCAGATGGACTCTGGAATAACAAGGAAGTACGAAGGTACAGGTCTCGGGCTTGCGATTACAAAGCAGTTG
>DUGO01000072.1 GCA_013331375.1 Candidatus Methanoperedentaceae archaeon
GGGCAGGCATTGGTAACTGCCCGGATTGGATACCGGACAAATAGTTAAGTATTCGCAAATTGTAATTACTGCATATGAGAGCCGCCTGGGGCGTGACCGGAGCAGGGCACCTGCTGCGCGAGAGTTTTGAATCCATGAAGAAGCTGAGGCTGGGAGGCAGCACTCTGACAACGTTCGTTTCAAGGGCGGGAGAAGAGGTGCTCAGGATGTACGGGCTGTTCGACCGCCTGGGGGAGATATCAGGCGGAGGCTACCTTGAGGAGATATATCTGGAAAGCGCACAGGGCGCGAGCGCTCCCAAGACTGGCATNNCCACGTCAAACACGGTTGCAAAGATTGCGCACGGCATCTCAGATACGCTGATAACAAACGCAGTCGCGCAGGCTGTAAAGGGAGGCGTGCCGGTATATGTGATCCCGGTGGATGTCACAGGCACAGTGCGCTCAGAGCTGCCGTATATCATTGACCGGAGCATATGCGAGACGTGCGAGCCCTGCCAGCCGGGGGAAAGCTGCCGTACCGGCGCCATCGCGGATTACCAGATTGACCTGCTTCGGTGCACAGGCTGCGGCGAGTGCGTGGAGCTGTGCGAGTACGGCGCTATAAAGGGCGGTCTTGTGGAGCTTGCGGTCAGGGACGTTGACTCAAGGAATGTACAGATAGTGAGAGGTCTTGAAGGCATCACAGTGCTCGAATCCCCAGACGATATTACTGATATTTTTGGGTACCGGTTTTCGCATCCTGAATGAGTTGAAAAAAGAAAAAAGGAAAGGCAAACGCTGCTATTTGCCTTTTCTTCTCTGGATCAAGAAAAATAGACTCATTACAGCAGCGATGGGCATTAGTATTGTGGGGAATTCCGGGACTGACGTTTGTTCCTTGATGGTGACAATCGCAGTGGCAGCATCGTTTGATGGGGTGGGGTCGGGTGTGGTATCAGAAGTTACCGTAGCGGTATTGGTCACGGTCCCAGCCTGGTCTGCACTCACATTTATCTGAGCCTGGACGCTATCGCCCGATGCGAGCGAGTTCCAGAGACAATCAAGCGTGGCTGGCATGCTCGGAAAATAATTGAACACGCAAATACCCCCGCCTGTAACTGTGCCGAAGCCTGCGAAGCTAATTCCTGCAGGGAGCGTGTCGTGGAGCCTGACGCTCTGGGAATCCTGGGGACCGGCGTTGGAGATAGTGTAAGTGTAAGTAATGGTATCACCGACAAGAACCGGATTGGGTGCTCCTGACTTGGCTATTGAAAGGTAAGGGTCAGGAAAGCATGCACGACCAGATATGGTAAGGCAGCAGGCATCAAATATACGCTACCGTACATACATATCAAATCAAATTATAAAGACTGCTTTTCTGCATAAGGATTATATACCTTTCTTGCGATTGTTCAGCAAACTTCACGTTCAATACTTAGATATGAAAGAAATACGTATACACGGTCGAGGCGGGCAGGGGTCTGTCACAGCCGCGGAAATACTTGCAGTGGCTGCCTTTGAGGACGGCAAGTTCAGCCAGGCATTTCCCGCATTCGGTGTTGAGCGGAGAGGAGCGCCCGTGACCGCATTCGTGCGCCTCAACAGCTCCCCAATCAGGCTGCGAAGCCAGATCTATTCGCCTGATTACGTGATAGTCCAGGACCCCACACTGGTGCAGGTCGTGAACGTGGCGAGCGGGCTCAAGCCCGGCGGCATGGTGCTCATAAATTCCGCCAAAAGCCCGAAGGATTTCGACCTCGGTACAGCAAAGGTACTCACAGTGGATGCAACCAAGATAGCGATGGATGTCCTTGGGAGACCCATCGTGAACACTATACTCCTGGGCGCATTTGCAGGCGCAGCAGGCGAGATACGACCCGAATCTATAAAGAAGGCTGTCATGGAGCGGTTCCCGGGCAAAGTCGGGGAAAAGAATGCGGATGCCATAGAAATAGCGTACAGGATGGTCAAATCATGAGCTCCAGAATACGCACTGTCGCAAAGCCGGGGAGCACGCGCGTGAACAGGACAGGTGCGTGGCGCTCTTTCCGTCCGGTGTTCGTGCATGAGCAGTGCAACAAGTGCGGCATATGCGCGATGTACTGCCCGGACGGCGTCGTGGTAAAGACTCCTGAGGGTTTCTATATACCTGATTACGATTACTGCAAAGGCTGCGGCATATGCGCTGAAGAGTGCCCTAAGAAAGCCATCAGGATGGTACTGGAGGAGAAATGAAGCGGATGAAGGTTGTCGAGGGCTCGTGTGCTGTTGCGCATGCGGTCAAAGTCTGCAGACCGAACGTGATAAGTGCGTATCCGATTACTCCCCAGACGCATATAGTCGAGCATCTCTCACAGTTCACAGCCGACGGGGAAATCCCCAACTGCACGAGCATAAACGTGGAATCCGAATTCTCAGCACTCTCTGCCCTTGTGGGCGCAAGTGCTGCAGGGGCGCGCTCCTATTCAGCCACCACGTCTCAGGGGCTCGCGCTCATGCACGAGGTATTGTTCAATGCATCAGGCATGCGCTTGCCCATGGTCATGACAGTCGCCAACAGGGCTCTGAGCGCGCCAATAAACATATGGAACGACCAGCAGGATTCGATAGCCCAGAGGGATGCGGGCTGGATCCAGCTCTATGCCGAGAACGTGCAGGAGGCTGCAGACATGACACCCCAGGCATACAAGATTGCGGAGGACAGGGATGTGCTGCTACCGGTCATGGTCTGCATGGACGGCTTCATCCTTACCCATGTCTATGAGCCGGTGGTGCTCCTTGAGCAGAACATCACAGATGAGTTCCTGCCGCGCTACGCACCCGAGTTCGTGCTCGACCCCAAGAAACCCATGAGCTTCGGGGCGTTCGCAGACCCTGGCACCTATACCGAGTTCAGGTACAGGCAGGAGAAAGCCATGAGCGTAGCGTTAAAGAAAATCGAGGAAGTAGCAAATGAATTCAGGGATGTATATGGAAGATATTACGGCGGTCTTATCGACGGCTATGCGCTCGATGACGCCGAGATTGTGATAATGGCGATGGGTTCT
>DUGO01000088.1 GCA_013331375.1 Candidatus Methanoperedentaceae archaeon
TTGTGGCATCTGTCGAGGTGGGAAACACCACAACAAAATGCATCCTGACAGCCACGAACATGAAGGACGGCAGGACGCGGCACGTCAACAAGACAGTGAAAATGACACGCGACGTGCGCGCACCGAGGCACGGCGAGAGGATATTCGGAACAACGCTCAGTGGTGTATCGCTAACGCGGGAATCCATCGCCGAACTTGTGATGGACACTTTGCTCGAATGCCACAGGGAGGTACACATTGATATTACCACTGACCTCGATTTCGCAGTAAGGTCAACAGGCGTGGTTGCGGGCTTCTCATCACCGCACGAGATAGGCGAATTCATCAAGGCGCTCGCTGACGGCTGCCTGCTTGCCGGCATCCCGCCAAAGAAAATGGTGCCTGCGATGTCGATAGAGAACATCCCGCCCAAATTCCGAAGCTACAGCCTTCTCGATAAGGTCTCGTTCCTGGGCGCGGTTGGGGGTGTGCTGCCGCCTGTAGGCTCAACTGGCGTGGAGATCGTGGCGAATGAGATGGAGGGCGAGCTTGCTACCGCAGGTATAAAGGAGGGTGCTAAGCTTACAGGCGTTGATTTCAGGAACCCCTGCTTTTCAATGGACTTCGGAACAACGCTCAAGGGCAGGATTACCAATGATGAGACGCCATTTGCAAAGACGATAGGCAACCTGTGCGGATATGCGGGAGCCATACACGATGCGGTGGTCAAGGGGACCGGGCTCGTTGATAGGAAAGTGGGTGCAGCCCTCGACCTGTATGACCGCAAGCCGCCGGGACGACTCACATGGGCGTTAAAGGGAAAAGTCATCGGCGAGTATGCAAACAGAATCCATGAGCATATCCGCATCGAGCGTGTGCCGGCGGACAGGGACAGGTACGGGAGCGTTCCTGTCAGCGCAGGGGCGGCAAAGGAGATTGGCGTAACGCTGTACGGGAGCGATGTGGGCGTGAACGGGAGCGAATTTGAGGCGTTAACTGACATAGGCGCTGAGATACACAGCCGGCAAGGGCTCGGCACACTGTTCGCGGTGCTGGATGTTGTATCTGCAAAGATGGTTCCCCGCTTCGTTGAGCTGGCTCACAGAGACAGGCTGCTGACAGAAAATACCGCACTCGGCATCACTGGAAGGGCCGGCATAACAGGCTGCAAGCCCTACCTGATACTGAAATACCTGCGGGCTTCAGGGCTATACAGCAGACCTGAGGAGAATGTGGTCTTTGTGGATGACGGGCTCGCGAGGGGCGCAGCCGTGATGGCACGGTGCATGAACTCGCTGGGCACGCCGCACAATCCCATAGGCGGCAGGCGCGGAGGCAAATGCGTATTGCCTGAGAGAATAAAGCGCGAGAGAGGCTATGAGCCAGGTACGCAGGACACCGATTAATATGTCCTCCCTAGACTTGCTCATACCACAATTTATTTATGGTAGTAATACTTTAGGGTATCAAATAATACTCCCAGTAATAATCAGGGTGAAAAAGTGATATAACTATGATAGGCGGATTCGGTGAAGAACAGATACGGCGGTATTCGCGGCACATCATCCTCCCAGAAGTCGGAGGAAAAGGGCAGAAAAAGCTGCTTGAGTCGGCTGCGCTGTGCATAGGCGCAGGAGGGCTCGGCGCGCCCGCGATCGAATATCTCGCGGCTGCGGGTGTGGGCACGCTCGGCATAATAGACGATGACGTTGTTGACCTGAGCAACCTCCAGAGGCAGGTGATTCACGGGGGCAACGTTGGGATTCAGAAGGTCAAATCTGCTGAGCAGTTCGTGAACAGGCTGAACCCGGACGTGAACGTTGTGGCTTATACCGAGAGGCTCAATCAGGATAATATTCTCGGCATCATACGCGATTATGATTTTATCATCGATGGCTCGGACAACTTTGCCACCCGTTTCCTCGTGAACGATGCCTGCGTTTTTGAGAATAAACCCCTATCACACGGCAGCATTTTCCGCTTCGAGGGGCAGGTCACTACGATAGTGCCGCATAAGGGACCCTGCTACCGCTGCCTGTTCGAGCACGCTCCGCCGCCCGGGATGGTGCCGAGCTGCCAGGAGGCAGGCGTGCTCGGCGTACTTCCGGGCATTATAGGCATAATCCAGGCTACGGAAGCCATAAAATACATCCTCGGCATAGGTGAGCTGCTTGTGGGTCGGCTAATCTATTATGATGCGCTCAACATGAGCTTTGACGAGATAAAAATCCAATGGAATAAGGAATGCCCTGTGTGCGGTGAGGCGCCGAAGATACGTTCCATCGCTGAGACTACTTATGCAGAATCATGCAGAGTGTGGTGATACAATGGCAGTTGCAGAGATAGACCTGAAGGGCGAAGTCTGCCCGTATACATTTGTAAAGACAAAGCTGAAACTCGAAGAGCTTGAGATAGGTGACGAGCTTGTGGCGCTGTATGACCATGCGCCTGCTGTTGAGAATGTGCCGAGGAGCCTTCGCAACGAGGGGCACAAGATACTGGGCATAAAAGAGATAGGCGACCACCTCTGGCAGGTGAGGATACAGAAGGTATGAAGCTCGGGATACTGCTCACCACGAGCCCTGAGAACGAGAATACGCATACTGCTATCGAACTTGCGAAGGCGGCGCGCGCAATGGGACATGAGGTCTCGGTCTTCCTGATGGAGGATGGCGTGTATAACGTGCGGGACAAGAACTTCGCCGCGCTTTCGGAGGCGGGCGTGAAGATTGCGCTGTGCGCGCTCAACACCGAGGACCGCGGCGTGGAGAAGGTGGATTGCGCGCTCTTCGGCAGCCAGTACGACCATGCCAGCATCGCGCACGACTCAGACCGCTTCATAAGCTTCGGGTGAGCAGGAACGCATGAAAAAGATAGCCGTGCTCATCAGGCGCCCGCCCCTCAACACGATACTGAATGCAGAGGCGCTCCGCGTGAGCGTGGGCATGACGCTGCGGGACGACAGGGTGAGCGTGATCTTCATAGGCGACGGCGTGTGGAGCGCATCCGCGAATCTTGACCCGGCGAAGATAGGCAGGCGGGACTCGAAAAAGGAGTTCGACGTCCTGAAGATGCTCAAATGCAGGCTCATCGCTGACAGGGCATCATTTGAATCCAGGGGCGCAGGCGAACCCGTGCCGGGTGTTGAGCTCGTTGCGAGAAGCGAGGTCATACGAACATTGAACGAGTCGGACATTGTGATACCATTCTGATATGAAGATATTGCATATACTGCGGAACAGGGAAGAGCTTCCCATTGAGATTGCAGGGGAGCAGAGCCGTGAGCATGAGGTCTCGCTTTTGCTGATGCACGATGCAGTGCTGTGGAATCCTGATGTGAGCGGCATAAAGGTCTATGTGTCTCTGCAGGATGTCAGGGCGAGAGGCATCGCCAGTGAGCATGAGATGCTGGATTATGGTGGGATTGTCGGCATGATATTTGCGCATGAGAGGGTGATATCGTGGTAGGGGGGTTTCTCAGTCAACAACCTCGGATTGAAATCCGCAAGCATCCGGAAGGATGCTCATGAACTTTGAAATCTCCTCGCTGGAAGATTTTATTACCCAAGTTTGACAGTTCTAATTATTACTGAATTATTTTACAATTCTCTCAACGACAAAACGTAGTTTTCGCAATTTTTCACCATTTTTTCACGCATGAATTTGACAGTCTTATTTCTGTTTGTAGAATGCGATTTTTTTGATTTTTAGCCACTTTTTCGACCATCAATTTGACAGTTCTTTAATCAGCGATAGAATTTGGTTTTCATGCTTTTTGACTTTTTATCAACCCGTAATTTGACAGAGTAGGGTGATGGAGATCGAAATAGAAAATCACCAAAAAAACAACATCGAATTTGACATTTGCAGTGAATTTCAGAAAAAAATATGCCAGAAACGCATATTTATGCCAATTTTAATCCAATAAAGTAGCTTATTTCGGCGCAGAATTTATGAATTTCATAGAAAACAGGTAGAAAATCGCCTACAAGGAGCAAAATTTTTTGTAACTGTCAAACATATTTTTCTGACAAAAATGAAGAAATTCCTGAGAGGAAATATTTTGAAATGTCAAAGTCAGGTTATATCTCCCAGCCCTGAAATCTTCACGGCTATCTTTAATCTGTTCAATCAGCTCAATGTCAGAAAGAACTTCCAATGTGGATTTCATGGATTCGTATTCATCACTAGAGATTGGGCGGCAATGCATAAAGGACATCCCTTTTCTGTAGCGGGCTACATTCTAATAGAATAAAGGTTCAACACGTTCCACTTTATAATTGCTTTTCTTTTTCTTGTTTTTCTTTTGAATTTCCGATAGAGGTGCTTTTGATGAGCTTTTTACTTCCACATATGTACTTTTCTTGACTTTGCCAGTCAAAATGTCTCGTTCTCTTTCTATGAAGTCATGACCTCTACCAGTTCTTTCAACCTCTACCCCACGCAATGCGGCACTCAGTCTATACGTATCTTCTCCTGCTTTGCCTTTTCTCCTATTTTCATCGATGACTTCTTTTTTAATTTGCTTCTTTGGTATTTTCTTTCCAAATATATCGGTTTTAATCAAGTTCCCAAAGGCGTCTCGAGGCATGTAATAAAATTAATCGACAGATTATTTAATCCTATCGGGTCCCTCAATGCTTAAGAGAGCTAATATTCACTAATAAATCTTTGACCTCCTTTTTTCATTTTTGCAACATCAATTTGAATCTCAATATCGCTCAATTCTTTTGACCATCTGTCTTTTTTATAACCTTCCACACACTTCGTAAGGCTACTCAAGATTTTGTTGCCGAGATCTCTACTTGAAATTGCTATCAAATAAAAAACAGTGCTTTCCTTCTTGTTTTCAACACTTAGATAAACTGGATTAATACCATATATCTGAAATAACTTCGCGCAGTATATGTCTCTGAAGGCTTCATGATATGTTTTTCCACTTTTATATTCTGTTTCTATAATTTTCCTCCACGCATCTTCACTCATGCCAAGCGCCAAACTTATGCTCTCCGGTGCTTTATCCAAATTTCTTTGCATTCCAGTAGTCATCAAATTGATGATCATTTCGGGGCGCCTGTTTTCATACCCAACATGATTGGCAATTTTGTCGATTGTTTTCCATGGCAAATCAGAATGTTTTTGAGGATCTATGAAAAATAGGCTCGGATAATCCGGATTAATCTTACTCAAAATCTTATCTATTACAACATTAGCATCTTCATTGAATAGCTCACCATCCCATGGCTCATATGTTTTCAAATTATCTCTCAGCATGGCGAAGACATCAGATTTGAGTTCATTCAAGTAGCATGTCCATCTATTTCTGTAGTCTTTGCTCATCTTTACAGCTAATAATGCCGAGCCATCCCACCTTAAAGGTGTTTCTAACTCAGCATCGAGTTCACATTTCCCATCGCTGGCAAATAAATCCACATAGTCCAAACTAATTTTACCACCCACTCCTTTTAACCAGATACTCAAATAGTCCCCTAGAAATTTATGCTTAATGCGAGTATGATATTTACACTTCAAAAACAATCACCATTTTAATTACATTAAACAATTACATCTAATTCTTTTATAATCCAATCCCAATCTTTCCCAGATCCCCACAGTCTCCTTGCAAAGTGCAACATTTGAATGAGTATACTTATTTTTCATATAATCAATCACAGTCGAATACATCTCATACCTGATCTCAGAATCAATCTTTTTACCCCAGTTTGATTTCTCAGATAGGAATTTCACCCAGGTCTTATCTTTTGAATTATTGATTGTACTCTGCAGCCCTCTCAAGGAGCCGAGAGTGATTCTTTCAGGTGTAAATTGCTCAAATATAGTATCAATAAGCCGCAGGTAATGTTTATCCCAGTCAAAAACCGGAACCATCGGGTCTATCCGAATCCTTGTCTCGTATCCTGCTTCAGCCACTTTTCGTGCAGCCTCAATCCTGTCTCTGACTTCCGGTGCTTTCTCCCATTTTCTTGAGACTGCTGGCGCATTCAAGCTAAAACTTATTATAACATTCTTATGCTCATCGATTTTCAATAGATTCTCGACATCAGTGGATTTGGATAAGAACAGTATCTTATGCTTTTTTTGACCCTCAAACATGGGTATGATGAATTTTGAAAAGGGATTATCAGACCTCTCTGATAATAAAGAGTCACATAATTCACCCGTGTTCAATACTTCAGGAGGTGAGCCATTATTTAGAAAGGTGCTGACATGCTCTTTCACTTTAAACCGGTCTTTCTGTCGCGGATGTTTACCAGTAAACCTGAATGTCCCCTGAAGGAAGCACCAGGCACAATTATAGGCACAGCCATTTGCCC